>JAICSG010000234.1 GCA_025937035.1 Thermoanaerobaculia bacterium
CCGGTGGTGGTCTACTCCCCGCACGGGCGCGACCTGCTGCTGCTGATGGAGAGGAGCTTCGAGGCGAAGCACCCGGAGATCGACGTCCGCTGGCTCGACATGGGCTCGCAGGAGGTCTATGACCGGGTGCGCACCGAAGCCCCCAACCCGCAGGGGGACGTCTGGTTCGGCGGCCCGCAGTCGATCTTCTCGCGCGGCGTGGCCGAGGGGCTGCTCACCCCCTTCCGGCCGAGTTGGGCCGACGCCGTGCCGCCCAGCAGCCGCCTGGGCGCGGACTACTACTTCGGCTCCTACCGCACGGCGCCGGTGCTGGTCTACAACTCCCAGGCGGTCAAGCGCGAGGAGGCCCCGGACGACTGGGACGGCCTGCTCGATCCCAAATGGAAGGGGAAGATCCTGATCCGCGACCCCCTGGCGAGCGGCACCATGCGCACCCTCTTCGGCATGATCCTCGACCGCTCGCTGAAGCAGACCGGGAGCCTCGACCAGGGGTGGCGGTGGCTGCGCGCTCTCGACGCCCAGACCAAGGAGTACGCTCAGAACCCCGCCCTGATGATGGAGAAGCTCAACCGCCAGGAGGGGCTGATCACCGTCTGGGAGCTCACCGACATCCTCTGGCAGGTCAAGCGCGGCGCCCCCCTCGGCTACAAGTTCGCGAAGAGCGGCTCGCCGGTGATCGACGACTCCGTGGGGCTGATCAAGGGGTGCCAGCACCCGGCCGCGGCCAAGGCGTTCATCGAATACGTGGGGAGCTTCGAGGCGCAGGAGCTGGCGGCGCGCGACTCCTTCCGGCTGCCGGCCCGCACCGACATCCCCGCCGGCCAACTGCCGGACTGGGCCCGCGGCGTGATCCACGACCTCATCCCCGCCGACGTCGACTGGCCGCTGATCGCCAAGAACGGCCAGTCGTGGATGGCCACCTGGGACCGGACCGTGCGCAACCAGGGCGAGACCCCTCACTGACATGCCTTTCCTGACCCTCGACCGGCTCGACAAGAGCTTCAACGGCAACCCCGTCCTCCGGGGCCTCTCGCTCGCCGTGGAGAAGGGGGAGATCGTCGCCCTCCTCGGCCCCTCGGGGAGCGGCAAGACGACCGCCCTCCGCATGATCGCCGGCTTCGAGACGCCGGACCGCGGGCGCATTTTGATTGAAGACGCCGACGTGACCCCCCTGCCCCCCGAGCGGCGGCGCTTCGGCATGGTCTTCCAGCACTACGCCCTCTTCCCCCATCTGACGGTGGGCGAGAACGTCGCCTTCGGCCTCGCCGGCCGCTCCGCGAGCCGGCAGGAGACGGCCCGCCGGCCCCAGCGGGTGGCCGAGGCCCTGGCCCTGGTCGACCTCCCCGGCTTCGCGGACCGGCGGGTGGGGGAGATCTCGGGCGGCCAGCAGCAGCGGGTGGCCCTCGCTCGCGCCCTCGCCCCCGAGCCGCGCGTGCTGCTCCTCGACGAGCCGCTCTCGAACCTCGACCCGGCCCTGCGCGAGCGCACCCGCCGCGAGCTGAAGAGCGCCATCCAGCGAGTGGGAATCACCACCGTGCTCGTGACTCATGAGCAGGAGGAGGCCTTCCACCTGGGCGACCGCGTGGCGGTGCTCCAGGACGGCGTGCTCCATCAGGTGGGCTCCCCCGAGGATCTCTACGAGCGGCCGGCCACCCGTTTCGTGGCCACCTTCGTGGGCCGGGCCAGCTCCCTCCCTTGCGTGCTCGAAGGGGACGGCGCCGTCTGGGTGCCCTATCCGCCGGGGGACGCGGCGGGGCCGGTGCGCTGGTCCGCCGTCCGCGCGCCCGAGGCGGAGGGGATGGGGCCGGGCGAGGAGGCGGCGCTGGTGGTCCGTCCCGAGTCGCTGGCCTTCGTGGCCGCCGGCAATCCTCAGGCCCTCGCCGGCCGGGTGATCGAGCGGCGCTACGCGGGACCTGTGACCTACTATCAGGTGGCCCTGGCGCCCGGGGGCGAGGTGGAGGTGCTGGCCCCGTCCGGCGTCGCCGCGGTGGGGGACTCCGTGCGGGTGGCGCCCGAGCCCCGGGGGCCGGCGCCCAGGATCTTCCGCCGGAACCGCTGAAGAGGATCGCGGGACGTACAAACCTTGATGCCCTTGCAGCCGTAGAAACCAAGCCGTGAGACGCGCGCCCCTTCTCCCCGCCTTAGGCTTAGCCGCCCTCCTCGCCTGGCTGGTGGGCTATCCGCTGCTGTTGACCCTGCTGGAGGCGCTCGGCGGCTCGAAAGGGTGGACGCTCCACTGGTTCGGCGAGTTCGTTCATCGTCCGGACGAGTGGCTGGCGCTCTGGCGGAGCCTCTGGATCTCCGCCGCCTCGGTGGCCCTGGCGGCGCTGGTGGGCATCCCGCTCGCCTTCCTGTTCGAGCGCACGGAATTTCCGGGCCGGCGAGTCCTTGGCGCCATCGTGGCCCTGCCGGTGGCCCTGCCGCCGCTGGTAGGGGTGATCGCCGTCCTCTTCCTCTACGGCGAGAGCGGCTTCGTCTCGCGGGCGGTGCAGGCCCTCCTGCGGCTGGAGGATCCCCCCTGGCGGCTCACCGGGCCGATCGCGATCCTCCTGGTGCACGCCTACTCGATGTACGTCTACTTCTACCTGTTCACCCGCGCCGGGCTCGCCCGCCTGGACGCGGCGCTGCTGGAAGCCGCGGCCTCGCTGGGCGCCGGGCGCTGGCGCGCGCTCTTCCGGGTGACCCTGCCGCTGCTGCGGCCGGCGCTCGCCGGGGCGGCGCTGCTCACCTTCATGACCGCCCTCGCCTCGTTCTCCGCCCCTTATCTCTTCGGGGGCGGCTTCCGGGTGATGACCACCCAGATCATCGCCTCCAAGCTCAACGGCGAGGTCGCCCTCGCCCAGGTGGAGACGGTGATGCTCGCCGGGCTCGCCCTGCTGGCCCTGGGCGCCATGCGGCGGGCCGACCGGATGGTCTCGGTCGGCACGGGCGTGCGGGGGATCGCGCCGGCCCGCCGCCAACTGCGCAGCCCGCTCGCCCGCGGCGCCGCCGGCCTGTTCGGCTGGCTGCTCGCCGCCCTCCTGCTGCTGCCGCACGCCGTGCTCCTGCTGGTGTCGCTGGTGCCGGCCTTCACCTGGACCTCCGAGGCGTTCCCGCCCGTGCTCAACCTCGGCAACTGGAAGTCCCTGGTCACCGCCTCCGAGCACATGCGGCCGCTGGTCAATTCGCTCTGGATGGGGATCGTCGCGACCGCTCTCGCCCTGGCGATCGGCTTCGCCGCCGCCCGCCTCGCCTCCCTGCGGAGCGACCGCATGCGGGGGGTGCTGGAAGGGATGATCGCCATCCCCTGGGCGGTGCCGGGGACGGTCTTCGCCATTGCCCTCGCCGCCACCTTCAGCGTCAACCAGCCGTGGCTCGGCCGCTTCGTGCTGATCGGCACGCCGGTGCTCCTGCCGCTCGCCTACGTGGTGCGCGACCTGCCGCTGACCGGCCGGGCGGCCCTCGCGGGCCTCCGCCAGCTCGATCCGGCGCTGGAGGAGGCGGCGGCCTCGCTCGGCGCCGGGCGCTGGCGCCGGCTGACCCGGGTCGTCCTGCCGCTGCTGCGGCCGGCGCTCGCCGCCGGGGCCGGGCTCGCCTTCATCACCGCCCTCGGCGATTTCATCGTCTCCATCGTCCTCTACACCTTCGATACCCGCCCCATCTCGATCGAGATCCTCTCCAACCTCCGGCTCCAGGATCTCGGCATGGCGGCGGTCTACGGCGTCCTCCTGATGCTGGCCAGCGCGGCGGCGTTCCTCCTCTGGGGTCAGGGCGAGGCCCGATAAGGCAAAAGTCTCCATGAATTCCAGCGCCCTCAAACAGCTCTGGGTCCTCATGGCCACGGTGTTCGTGGACATGATCGGATTCCTTCTCGTCACGCCGCTGCTGCCTTTCTACGCCACCAACCTGGGGGCGCGGCCGATCGTGGTCACCCTGATCCTCTCGGCCTTCTCCCTGGCGCAGCTCCTTTCGGCGCCGTTCTGGGGGCGCTTCTCCGACCGCTACGGCCGGCGGCCGGCGCTCCTGGTAGGTCTGGGCTCCTCGGCGGTGGCCTTCGCCCTCTTCGGGCTCGCCCATTCGATCTGGATGCTCTTCCTCTTCCGCCTGATCCAGGGGGCCGGCGGCGGCACCACGGGGGTCGTGCAGGCCTACGTCAGCGACTCCGTGCCGCCGGAGAAGCGGGCCGAGGCGCTCGGCTGGATCAGCGCCGCCACCAACGCGGGGGTGATGGTCGGCCCCGCCCTGGGCTCGCTCGCCGCCAAGCACATCGGCTGGTCGGGCCCGGGCTTCGTGGCCGCCGTGCTCTGCACGCTCAACGTCCTCTCCGCCTGGAAGTGGCTGCCGGAATCGAAGCGGGACGACGGTCCGCGGGAGGCGTCCGCTCCGCCCCCCAGGCGCCAGCCGCTCCTCAAATCGGTCGGCCAGGTGCTGAGTGACCCCGGCTCGCCGGTGAGCCTGCTGATCTGGATCTACGCCGTGGGCATGCTGGCCTTCATGGGGATGAACGGCGTCCTCGCGCTCTACCTCGGCAAGGTCTACGGCGTGACCAAGGAGACGATCGGCTACTTCTACAGCTACATCGGCGCGATCGGGATCGTCATGCGGGCCGTGCTGCTGGGGCCGACGGTCCGGCGCTTCGGCGAGATCGGGGTCACCCGGATGGGCTCCCTGTCGCTGGTCCTCGGGCTCGCCCTGATCCCCATCCCCGCCCTGCTCGACCTCACCCGGATGGAGCGGTTCGCCCTCCTGGCCCTGATCGTCATGCTCGTGCCAGTGGGGACGGCCCTGCTCTTCCCGGCCACCACCGCCCTGGTCTCCCGCCGCGGCGCCAGGGCCGAGATGGGGCAGACCATGGGGGTCCAGCAGGCCTTCGGCTCCACGGCCCGGGTGGTGGGCCCCATCTGCGCCGGCTGGCTTTACGAAATGAGCATCAAGGCGCCCTTCTGGGCCGCGGCGGCGGTCATGCTGGCCACGAGCTTTCTTACCTCCCGGCTGACCGAGGAGGAGCCGGCGCGGGTGGCGGCGGAGCCGGCGGCGGATAGGGCGTAGAAGCGGGCACGGACGAACACGGACGAACACGGACAGACACTGACTTTCAAGGACGGCTCAGCTTGTCCGTGTCCGTCCGTGCTCGTCCGTGATCATGCCCCGGTGCCGTTCACCCCTCCGGCACCAGCCACTCCCCATTGACGTTGTCGCGGACCAGGCCGTCCACGAAGCGGGCGATCTCGACGAGCACGGCCTCGACGTCCGGCTGGGTGGGGTCGAGTTGGACGTCCTCCTCCGCCTCCATCACGTCCAGCCGGGCCGTGCAGCGGCGGAGGAGCTCGATCCAGTCGCCGGAGAGGACCCCCTCCGCCTCCTCGGCCAGGCCGGCCATCTCCTCGGGCACGTACTCAGGGTCGTCCTCGATCTGGATGGTCAGGGGGACCGCCGTGGCCACCCGCACCTGCGGGATCGCTCCGGAGAAGCCTTCCCATGCGGTCATCGCGCACTCGTAGGGGAGGCTGGCGGCGAGGTGCTCCCGGAGATCGCCGAGGGTGAAATCGTGCTCCTCCGGATCGTAGGGTATGGTGGCGGCCGCGAGCATGGAGGGATCTTCTCATGGGCCCCGCCCTTTACTCGCCCCCGGGGATCGGGCTAGATTTAGCCTTCGCCGGCTCGTCGCCCGGCTTCACCTGAAAAGCTTAATTTCCTGGGAAAAGATCATGGGACGCATTTTTGAGACCAGAAAACATACGATGTTCGCCCGCTGGGACCGGATGGCGAAGCAGTTCGCCCGGATCGGCAAGGAGATCACCATCGCCGTCAAGGCGGGTGGCCCCGATCCCGTGAACAACCCGCTCCTGCGGCGGGTGGTGCAGAACGCGCGCTCGGTCAACATGCCGAAGGACAAGGTCGAGGCGGCGATCAAGCGCGCGATGGGCAAGGACGCCACCAACTACGAGGAGAGCCTCTACGAGGGGTATGCCCCGCACGGCGTCGCCGTCATCGTGGAGACCGCGACCGACAACCCCACCCGCACCGTCTCCAACATGCGGATGCACTTCAACAAGGGGAACGGCACCCTCGGCACTCCCGGCAGCGTCGGCTTCGGCTTCAAGCGCATGGGCGTCTTCCGCCTCAACCCGGCGGGGATCGACCAGGAGGAGCTGGAGCTGGAGCTGATCGACCACGGCCTGGAGGAAATGGGCGAGAGCACCGGCGAGAAGGGGGAGCCGCAGCTCGTGCTCCGCTGCGCCTTCTCCGACTTCGGCCAGCTCCAGAAGGCCCTGGAGGACCGCGGCATCACCCCCCTCTCCGCCGAGTCCGAGTACATCCCGGTGACCCCGATGGAGCTGCCGGAGAATCAGGCCTCCGAGGTGCTCAGCCTGGTCGACCGGCTGGAGCAGGACGAGGACGTCCAGAAGGTGTTCCACAACCTGGCGTAAAGCGACCGCTCAGTCCAGGTCGTCGTCCGGGTCCGGGACGAGCTCGCGGGACACCTCGGCCCGGCTGCCGTTCTCCCGCAGCAGATACCTCACCGCATAGCACCCTTCCGGGGTCCGCACGTGCTTGACCTCCTCGGTCTGACGCAGGTGAGTGCCCTGGATGACGAAGGTATCGCTGGAGATGAGCCCGTCCTGGCACCCGAACAGCAGA
>JAICSG010000554.1 GCA_025937035.1 Thermoanaerobaculia bacterium
AGCCCGCGTCCCATGAAGTAGGTCGCCGTTCCCCCCAGGAACGTGCCGAGGACGTTGTAGAGGGAGCCCCACCACGGTCCGAACACCATGCCGCCGGCAATCATCATCGGCGAGGCCGGCACCCCCAGGGGGCAGAGCACGATGTAGGAGAGGATCAGGGCCGCCGGGGCCCACCAGGCCCCGCGGAGCTCGTCGAACAGGGCCGAGATCTTCGCGACCGTCAGGTATTGGGAGAGCGGCGTCCAGCGCAGGACGGCGAACCCCGTGACCACGATCGCAACGAGGACGAGGAAGCGGAGGAGGAGGTGGCGCGGGACTGCCTTCATCAGGGCCGGGGATCGGGGTTCTTCTCGATCTCGCCCCCTCCGGAGAAGAGGAACTCCCGCATGTGCCGGGTGAGGATCTCCTGGGAGGAGGGGTCCATGAAATTCAGCCGCAGCTCGTTGATGACCATGGTCTCCATCCGCAGCCACTCGTTCCAGCAGTCGGCGCAGATCTTTTCGCGGATCTCGGCGCCGAGCTTGCCGGGGTAGGGCTGGCGGGTGAGGGCGGGAGCCTCCGGCCGGCCGCAGCGGACGCAATGGACGGTGGCCATCTAGCGCACCTCGCCGGGGAGGAGGATGAGGCTCTCCGAGCGCTCCAGGACCTCCCTGGGGACCCGCACCAGCAGCACGAGGTCATGGTCGTCCCGGTTCCCCCGCAGGCTCTTGACCACCTCGTCGGGCACGGCGAGCGTCACGTAGGCCGGGCGCTTGGGGTTCTGCCGGGCGCTGTCGGTCACGATCTGCTCGATGGGGACCATCTCCACCCGTTCCGGGTATTTCTCGAGCGCGTAGGCCAAGGCTTTCCGTGGGTTCTGCATGGGCGGATTCTACACGCGCGCCTTGCCGGCGAAGGCCCCCTGCTCCTCCAGGGCCGCCCGGAAGTACTCGATGGTGCTGCGCAGCCCCTCGGCCAGGGATACTTTGGGCTCCCAGCCGAGCTTCTCGCGCGCCTGGGTGATGTCCGGCTGCCGGGTGTGCGGATCGTCCACCGGCAGCGGCTTGAAGACGATCGGGCTGGAGCTGCCGACCGCGGCCTTGATCGTCTCGGCGAACTCCAGGATGGTCATCTCGTGGGGGTTGCCGATGTTGCACGGCAGGGGGAGGTCGCTCATCAGCAGCCGCCAGATCCCCTCGATGAGGTCGCTGACGTAGCAGAAAGAGCGGGTCTGCCTGCCCTCCCCGAAGACGGTCATCGGCTCGCCGGTGAGCGCCTGCTGGACGAAGGCGGGCACCACCCGGCCGTCGCGCAGCCGCATCCGCGGGCCGTAGGTGTTGAAGATCCGCACGATCCGCACGTCCACCCCGTGGTAGCGGTGGTAGGCCATGGTCATCGCCTCGGCGAAGCGCTTGGCCTCGTCGTAGACGCCGCGCGGCCCCACCGGGTTGACGTTCCCCCAATAGGTCTCCTTCTGCGGGTGCTCCAGGGGGTCGCCGTAGACCTCGGAGGTGGAGGCGAGAAAGAACCGGGCCCCCTTGGCCTTGGCGAGCCCCAGGCTGTTGTGGGTGCCGAGGGAGCCCACCTTGAGGGTCTGGATGGGGAGCTCCAGGTAGTCGATCGGCGAGGCCGGTGACGCGAAGTGGAGGATGTAATCGACCGCTCCCTCGATCTCGTAGGGCTTCGAGACGTCGTGCTCGACGAGCTCGAAATCGTCGCGGTGCAGGAGGTGCTTGACGTTCTCCAGGCGGCCGGTCACCAGGTTGTCGACGCAGACGACCTCATGCCCTTCGGCGAGCGCGCGCTCGCAGAGATGGGACCCGAGAAAGCCCGCGCCGCCCGTGATGACGACTCGGCTCATGAACGGGCCCCCGCGGCGCGCGCCGGTCCCGGCACGGCCTGCGGCCGGGTCTGGGGAATCCCCTCGGGCCGGCCGATCGAGACGTAGCGGAACCCTTCGGCGGCCATGCCCTCCGGCTCATAGAGGTTGCGCAGATCGATCACCAGCGGCTCGCGGAGCAGCTTGCGCAGCCGGTCGAGGTCGAGCTTGCGGAACTGGTTCCACTCGGTGGCGATCACCACCGCGTCCGCCCCCTCGGCCGCCTCGTAGGCGTCCCGGGTGTAGACGACGGTGGGGAAGAGCGGCTTGCAGGCCTCCATCGCCTCCGGATCGAAGGCCCGCACGGTGGCCCCGCCGTCGATCAGCGCCTGCACGATCGGCAGCGCCGGCGACTCGCGGATGTCGTCCGTGTTGGGCTTGAAGGAGAGGCCGAGGACGCCGATGGTCTTGCCGGCGAAGCCGCCGAGGGCCTGGTCGACCTTCTCGATCATCCGCTTCTGGGTGACCTCGTTGACCTCCAGCACCGCCTCGATGATGCGGAAGCGGAGCCCCGAGTCGCGGGCGATCTGGGCGGCGGCGCGGGTGTCCTTGGGGAAGCAGGAGCCGCCGTAGCCGGGGCCGGCCTGCAGGAACTTGGGGCCGATCCGGTTGTCGAGCCCCATCCCCTTGGCCACCACCTCGACGTCGGCGCCCCAGGCCTCGCAGATCTGGGCCACTTCATTGATGAAGGAGATCTTGGTGGCGAGGAAGCCGTTGGAGGCGTACTTGATCAGCTCCGCCGTCTCGACATCGGTGATGATGATCGGCACGTCGGCCGCCTCCAGGGGGGAGTAGACGTCCCGCATCATCTGGGCCGCCTTCGCGTCGCGGGTGCCGATCACCACCCGGTCGGGGTGCATGAAGTCCTCGATGGCCGACCCCTCGCGCAGGAACTCGGGGTTGCTCACCACGGCGAACTTATGCTTGCTGCCCGCCCCCTCGCGGAGGATCTGCTCGATCATGCGGCCGGTGCCGATGGGCACCGTGCTCTTGGTGATCACGATCTTGTAGCCGTTGAGGTGCTGGGCGATGGAGGTGGCCACCTCGCGGATGAAGGTGAGGTCGGCCGAGCCGTCGGACTTCGGCGGCGTGCCCACGGCGATGAAGATCGCCTGCGCCTCCTCGATGGCGGGAGCGAGGTCGGTGGTGAAGCGCAGCCGCCCCTCCGCCATGTTCTTCTGGACCAGGGTGTCGAGGCCGGGCTCATAGATCGGCACCTTGCCCCGGGAGAGCGCCTCCACCTTGGCGTGGTCCTTGTCCACCCCCACCACGTTCATGCCGAAGTCCGCCAGGCAGGCGCCGGTCACCAGACCGACATAACCGCTACCTACGACGCAGATGTTCATCGAAGAGTCTCGCTTGATTATTGGGTTAAATATCAGGATCGTTGCTCAGGTTCGCGCGCCTCGGCGCGCTCGCGGTACCAGGAAACGAAACGGCGCAGGCCTTCGCGAATGGGTACTTTCGGAGAGTACCCCAAGAGCCGCGCCGCCTTGGAAACGTCGGCGTAGGTGATCGGCACGTCCCCTGGTTGCGCCGGAAGATAGTCGATCCGGGGCTCCACGGCAAGCTCCTCGGCGATCCAGTGAACGAGATCGCGCAGCGAGGTGGTCTCCGCTCCCCCCAGGTTGAGGATCTCGAAGCCGGGAGCGAGCTCCAGCGTCGCCAGCAGGCCGTCGACGATGTCGTCGATATAAGTGTAATCCCGCCGGCTGCCGCCGTCGCCGTACATGGGGATGGTCTTGCCGCGGTAGATCAGGTCGGTGAATTTGTGGATCGCCATCTCCGGCCGCTGCCGCGGGCCGTAGACGGTGAAGAAGCGCAGGCAGGCGGTGCGGAAGCCGTAGAGGTGGTGGTAGTTGTAGCAGAGCAGCTCGCCGGCCCGCTTGGTGGTGGCGTAGGGGCTGATCGGCTGGTTCACCGGATCGTCCTCGGCGAACGGCACCTTCTCGTTGATCCCGTAGACCGATGA
>JAICSG010001149.1 GCA_025937035.1 Thermoanaerobaculia bacterium
GAGACGCCCCACGGGGCGTCTCTACAGTGGACATACCCTTTCGAGACGCCCTCTTAGGCGCTTCCGCCTGCCAGCGCCGCCACCCGTTCCTCCGGCAACACCCCGGGATCATTCTCGGCCCCCGCCTTCCAGAGGCTCCAGGCGCGGGTGGAGGCCTCCTCGGCTCCGGCGAGATCGTGGGCGGCGCGGCGGGCGTGGGCGAGGTGAGCCCAGCAATACCCCTCCACGCGAGCGCGCCGGGCCGCGTCCTCGATCGATCCGGCGGCGAGCAGCGCCAGGTCCGCCAGCTCGCGGGCCTGATCCGGCTCGTCTTCAGCCATCCGCAAGCTCGCCTCGCAGATTCGCTCCGCGAGGGCCCAGTCGGGATAGGCGCCCCGCGCGAGCTCGAGCAGACGCCGTCGCCGGCTCATGGGGTAGTCCTGGAGATTCGTCCAGATCTCCTCGGCCTCGTGACGCTGGGCCTCGGGGGAGGGGGGCTCCGGCTCTGGCCCGAGCTCGTCGGCCAGGTAGGGCAGGAGGGCGATCCGGGCCGGCTCCAGGACGGCGTCCAGCAGCCCGGCGTCGAGCTCCTGGTCCTCCCAGCGCCTCGTGGCGCTCCGGATGGCGGCGGAGAAGCAGCGGCCCAGGTCCCTCGCGAGCGGCCAGGGGATCTCCACCGCCTTGGCGATCCGGCGCAGGGACTCCGGGCTCGGCACGCTCTTGCCAACCTCGAAGCGGGAGATCACCGGCTGGCCGAGCCCGGTGACCTTCCCGAGCTTCGTCTGAGTCAGGCCGGCGTAGCCGCGCAGGAAGATCACCAGAAGGCGTGTGGCTCTCGGATCCTCTTCTTCCTCTTCGTTCCTGGGCATCACGGCGTTCCTCTCCGGAGAGCTTATGCCACGGGAAGCCGTGCCTTCCAGTCCGGGGAGATTCTCTCCGTACAGCTTTTTCTTCCGTGCATAGGGTATGTTGCGGCGGTACAACTTTTCCGGAGAGCCGCCCGTCCGGTCATGGTGGCCGCGCCCGGAGCGGTCTCCAGGGAGCCTCTATGCGCCGCAAGACCGTGCTCGTGCTGTTCCTGCTCGCCGTTCTCCTGACCACACCCTGGGCCTCCGCCGCGCCCGGCATGGCGGCGGGCGTCCGGCGGGAGCCTCCGGGGTGGGGGTGATCCCGGACGTATTAGGTCAGGCTTGGAGCTACTTGACGGGAGTCTGGAGAAAGATCGGCTGCAACATCGATCCGAATGGGCGGTGTGCTACGGCTGCTGTGGACTCGGGCTGCCACATCGATCCGAACGGCCGGTGTGTCACTGTGGTGGCACCTGTGCCGACCAAAGAAGGCTGCCACATCGATCCGAACGGCCGATGTATCACCACGCCAACATTAAGTTCCAACCCACTGAGCTCAACGGATGCGGGCTGTAATATCGATCCTAATGGGGGCCTCTGCGGGTTGTAACCTTCATCCCCGGCCCCTTTGTCCATTGAAGGGGATAGGGGCCGAGCGTTTTGCCGTCCTCACCTCGGAGATAACCTGCTGAACCAACTCCACGGTCGCGGACTCGCGCTGAGCCGCATCACGGAAGAGGACGAGCGCCGCCAAAGCTTCGCGTGAGATGCCCTGAGCTTGGAAGATCCAGGCCATGGTACGCGCCAAATCCCGCACCTCTGCGGTACGGCCGGCTTCCAACCAGAGCACTGCCAAATCCAGAGAGGCCAAAGCTGCATCATACGGAAGCTCACGGGCAGTGAAATCTTGGCGCACCCTCTCTAAGCTCGCGA
>JAICSG010000691.1 GCA_025937035.1 Thermoanaerobaculia bacterium
GCCGCCAGGCGGTTCAGGCAGACCTCGGGCGTCCAGGGCTCCGGCCTCACCCCCGCGAGCTGAAACTCGATCGGCAGCCGGCCGCGGCTCGCCTCGATCTCCGCGTTCACCCCGCGCACGAAGGCCTCGACGATCCGCCTGGCGTCCGGGGCGTAGCTCGCGTACTCGGCCTCCAGGTCCCCCCGGTAGCGCAGCAGCCGGGCGAAGCGGTCACGCTCCACGGCCTCGGGACCGGCGATCTCGGCCAGCCTCCCCTCTCCCCCCCGGCGCCAGATCTCGAGCTGCCAGAGGCGGTCCTGGGCGGCCACGAACCCCTGCGCCAGGAAGAGGTCGTCCTGCGTCTCGGCGAAGATGTGGGGCACGCCCCAGCGGTCGCGGAGCACGGTGACCGGACGCTTCAGGCCCGGAATCCGGATCGTGCCCGAGGTCCGGGCGAGGACGGCCCGGGCGCGCGTGGCGAGGTCGGGCGCGGGAGCGGCGGCGATCAGGCAGAGGGCGAGCAGCGGGAGGAGGCGTTTCATGGACGTTCGGAATCCCATACGAAGAACCGGAGCTCCTCACCGTCCGCTTTGGTCCGGATCATGCGATCGAATCGAAAGCCCAATTTTTCGAGCAGCCCGATCGAGCTCTGGTTGTCAGGATTGGTGATCGCCACGAGCCGCTTCAGGCCCAGCGCTCCCGTCGCGTGCTCCATCACGGCGACGGCGGCCTCCTGGGCGTACCCCTGCCCCCAGAACCCGGGCAGCAGAGCGAACCCGATGTCCACGTCCTCCAGGAAGTCCCGCTTGATCAAGCCGCACATCCCGATCGGGACGCCCTCCCCCTTCAGCTCGGTGATGTACAGCCCGAAGCCGAGCCGCTCGTACATGTCGACCGGCCCCTTCAGGATGTAGGCGCGCGCGTCCTCCAGGGTCCGCACCCCCCGGTCGCCGATGAACCGCAAAAACGACGGCTCGTTCAGCAGCCCGAGGATGAAATCCGCGTCGCCGGTCGACATTCTGCGCAGGATGAGCCGTTCCGTCTCCAGGACTTTCATGGCGTGGGATTGTATAGTGCCAGGGCTCGTGAGGATTGAACCCGAGCCCCTCAAGGAGAGCTGACGACCATGAGCCCCACGCTCCGAAGGTTGCACCCTGTCGTCCTCCTCGCCGGCCTCGCCGCCCTGGTCCTGGCGGCGGGCGCCACGGCCCAGCCCGCCGCCACGTCCATCGCGCTCTCGCTCGACGCCAGCCAGGCGGCGCAGCGGATCCTGCACGTCCACAGCGAGATCCCCGTGGCGCCCGGCCCGCTCACCCTGCTCTATCCGAAATGGATTCCCGGCGAGCACGGCCCCACGGGCCCCATAGCCAACTTCGTCGACCTCCACCTGTCGGCCAACGGCAAGGAGCTCGCCTGGGAGCGGGACCCGGTCGAGATGTACGCGCTGCACCTGACCATCCCGCCCGGGGTGACCCGGCTGTCGACGCAGGCGGATTTCCTCTATCCCGGCGAGGGCGGCAATTTCACCTCGGGTCCCGGCGCCACGGACTTCCTGGCGGTGATCAGTTGGAACAGCGTCGCGCTCTATCCGCAGGGGCCGAGCGCCGAGGTGATCCGCGTCACCCCCACCCTGCGCCTGCCGGCCGGCTGGTCCTTCGCGACGGCCCTGGTGAAGGAGGGTGAGGAGGGCGGAGCCGTCCGGTTCGCTCCGGTCTCGCTGACGACCCTGATCGATTCGCCCGTGCTCACCGGCACGCATCTGGTGGACCTCGATCTCGGCGAGCACGACGGCGCCCGCCATCACCTGTCGATCGCCGCCGACCGCGCCGCGGACCTGGCGGAGGCGGGCAGCCTCTCGGCGCCCATGACGCGCCTGGTCGAGGAGGCCCTGGCGCTCTTCGGAGCCCGCCACTACAACTCCTATCACTGGCTGCTCACGCTCTCCGATCACGTCGAGCACTTCGGCCTGGAGCACCACGAATCGAGCGACGACCGCACGGACGAGGAGACCCTCGTCCAGGAGGCGTCGAAGCGCTCGCTCCCCGGCCTCCTCGCCCACGAGTTCGTGCACTCCTGGAACGGCAAGCACCGGCGGCCCGCGGGGCTGCTGTCGCCGGACTATCTGAAGCCGATGCAGGGCGCCCTGCTCTGGGTCTACGAAGGGCTCACCGAGCATCTCGGGAACGTGCTGCCGGTCCGCGCGGGCTTCTGGACGCCTGAGTACTACCGCGAGGAGATCGCCTCTCTCGCCGCCGGCCTCGACACCGAGACGGGCCGCGAGTGGCGTCCCCTGGCGGATACGGCGGTGGCGGCCCAGATCCTCTACGGCGCGCCGGGCGACGGCCGGGCCCGCCGGCGCAGCACGGACTTCTACGACGAATCGATCTTCCTCTGGCTCGACGTCGACACCCTGCTGCGCGAGCGCTCGCGGGGCCAAGTGACGCTCGACGATTTCTGCCGCCGTTTCTACGGCGGCGCCAATTCCGGGCCCACGCTGGTCCCCTACACCCGCGACGACGTCGTCAAGGCCCTCAACGCTCTCGTGCCGTTCGACTGGCAGGGGGTCCTCGCCGAGCACGTGGACCGTATCCAGCCGCGCCTGCCCATGCAGGGGGTCGAGCGCGCCGGCTGGCGGCTGGTCTACAACGACCGGCCGAACCAGGCGATCGCCGACAACGAGTCGCGGCGCAAGAACCACGACTGGCGCTTCTCGCTCGGCTTCGTGGTGGGCAAGGAGGATACGATCGGCGACGTCCTGCCCGACTCCCCGGCGGGACGGGCGGGCATGGTCTCCGGCGAGAAGCTGCTGGGGGTGGACGGCCACGTCTACTCGGATCGCGCCGTCGAGGGGGCGCTCGCCGCGGCCAAGAGCGGCAAGGAGCCCATCGAGATCATCGCCGCCGACGGCGACGCCATCCGCACGTACCGGCTCGACTACCACGGCGGGCCCCGCTATCCGCACCTGGAGCGGATCGAGGGGAAGCCGGACGTGTTGGCGGAGATTCTGAAGGGGCGGGGGAAGTAGCCAGCTTCGGCGTCCCCGGACCGTTGGCCCTCATCACCCCGGCCCTCTTCTCCCCGCCTCCCCCCCACCTGGCGGGAGAAGAGGGAGAAAGACCGTTGGAGAGTCGTTTGAGCCCCGGGAAGCCCGCAGGCGGGGGGGAGGGGGGGTGAGAGGGGGGGGGGGGTGAGGGTCA
>JAICSG010000542.1 GCA_025937035.1 Thermoanaerobaculia bacterium
GAAGCTTCCCGTCTACACCGCCGAGGAGCTTCCCCATGTCCGCGTCGAGGCCTGCGACACCTGCCACTCCTACCTCAAGACGATCGACATGACGAAGGAAGGCCGTGCCGTGCCGGTGGTGGATGAGCTGGCGGCGATTCCGTTGAGTCTTTGGGCGGGGGAGAGGGGGTATGAGAAGGTGATTCCCAATCTGCTGGGGGTGTGAGGGGGGATCGCCCTGGAAGGGCGGATATTCGACAGCCTGGGGTTTCAACCCCAGGCGGGGCGGCGGGTTCTGCCGTCGCTCGGTCCGCCCGGGCATGAATGCCCGTCCAAGGAGAGCGCGAAGGGAGGATGAAGAGAGTTAGCTCACTCGGCATAATAGAGGGATTCGATGGCTTTCGGTTCGCAGGGTGTCACGGAGGCAGAGCGGTATCTGGCGGGACTTTGTCGGCGAACATTTCTATCGCTATGGAGCTACCCGAACGTAACAAGAGATGTCTTTGTGCCGGGCACGAAGATCGGCAAGGAGGTATCTGATCTCTTAGTCATTTTTGAGGAGAAAATGCAAAACAAGCCACGCGATACGGTGCAGGCAGCCAACGGACCGATCAAGCTGCCTGCGTCTCTGCGGGGGCTGGCCTACTTTCCAGACACCCTCTCAGACCTTCTCCACGATGACGTCCTGCGCGTATTGAGCGAGAGCGCTGAGATCGCCAAGGTCTGAGGTGAGCACCGTTCCGCCGGGCTCGGCCAAGGCGACCACTAGCGCGTCGACCGCGGAGCCTCGCCGTGCTAGCCTCCGCAACAGTGCGGCTCGCCGAGCCAGCGGCTCGCCTATCTCCTCCACGATGTCACATGTCTTCAGAAAGCTGTTTGAGAGAGCGTCGCGGCCCGGGTGTCCCTGCAAGCACTCCACGAGCACGATGGAGGGAACAAGGGGTGGCCACAGCCCCTCTTCGCGGAACGCCAAGATCAGCGCCGCCGCCTGCCGAGATCGATCAGCCAAACGGCTGACTCCGCCCGAATCGAGAATCAGCACGACGGTCAACCCACTCGGCGCGTGGGTTGTCGCGCAAGCCGCCGCGCGACGGCGGCGGCTTGCGTGCGCTCAGCTTCAGTGGGTGGCCCAACCTCGGTGACCAGGTCCGCGACGTAGCGGTCGGTTTCGGCGAGCAGCTCCAACCGTCGCAGCTCCGCGCGCACAGCCTTCTGCAGTAGCTCTGAAGCCGGAAGGCCTCGGGCTTTCACCAGTTTGTACAGATCGTCGGGGAGATAGACTTGCATGCGAGCCATACGCCTAAGTATACACCCCCGACCTGCATCCAAGCCGACGATTTATGGGGGCCCCGGTCCTAACGTCCGGAGCAGCACACAGCTCTCGAACCGGCGATGCACCTCGGGAGTGTCCCACTGCGTCAGGCTCTCGTTGAACGTGTAGAGGATCACCAGATAGGACCAGAACAGCCCCCAGGGGCTCAACGGGCCCAGACAGACGGCGAAGGCGCTGACCGCGAGCGATAGTGCCCAGGCCTCGCAATAGGTGCGGAGGTTCCTCGCCACGTATCGTAGATAGGAGCGCGGGTGGAACGCGCCGGCCCAGCGCCCCTCCAGCCCGACCTGCACGAAGGCGGCCGGGAGCACGAAGAAGGTGAGGAGGAAGACCGCGGCCAGGACCGCGATCTCGGGCGCGCTGAACCGGAGCCACGGAAACCTCAGCGGATAGGCCACCGCCAGCACCGGCATCACCGGCGGGAACACGATGATCACGGCCAGGAACGCGGCGGCCGCTCCCGGCGGGACGGAGGCGAGCCGGAAGCCCGTGCCCAGCAGCCAGTACAGGAGCAGGAACGGGGTGAAGTACGCGAGGATGATCCCCGCCGCCCGCACTCCGCGGCCGAGGGTCTCCGCGAGGTTCCCCTCCCAGCCCGGCAGCACGGGAGAGAGCCCCTGGACCAGCCGGACACCGGTCAGGCTCCGGTAGCCCAGAGCCAGCAGCCAGCCGAGAGGGGGGAAGGGAAGGAAGAAGAGTCCGCCCAGCAGGAGCTTCCTCCGCCAGCCGGTCTCCCTCGTCATGAACGTGAGCGCGGACCTCCAACTCAGCCGCATCGCCGGCACCGTGACCTCTCCTCCAGGGGTTTGGCGTCTTTATAGAGGAAAATCGTCCTGGCGCCAACCGGCGGTTGGTGCCGGGTGTGGGGCCCGGGAACTTTTCCGTCCCCCCAACTTTCTACAAAGCTCATCCGTATACTCTTCGCACCAGGGCACCCCCGCCCCCTAGACAGGAATGTCCGGGTGCCGTATACGTTTTAAAGGAAATGGTGAGAGCTCGAACGTCCGCCTCCGTCTGTCTGCTCCTTCTGGCCTGCCTGGGCCTGCTGGCCGGGTGCTCGGGGGAGGGGGCGCGCGCGGAATCGCGCCAGGAGGCGGGGATGACGGCCCACCGGGGGGCCTTCCGGCAGCGTTTGCTCCTCTCGGGCGAGCTGGCGGCGGAGCGCGGGGAGGCCATGAACGTGCCCCGCACCAACGCCTTCCAGCTCACCATCCGCTGGCTGGCTCCGGACGGCGTCCCGGTCAAGGCGGGCGATCCGGTGGTGGCGTTCGACAACTCGCAGTTCTCCACCGACCTGGAGGAGAAGCGGCTCAGCGCCTCCCAGGCCGGCAGCGATCTCGCCACCGCCCAGGCCGAGGTCAAGACCAGCGCCTCCGAACGACGGTTCAACGTCGAGAAGGCCCGCTCGGCCCTGGAGAAGGCCAAGCTCGACGCCGCCATCCCCAAGGACCTCCTCTCCCTCCGCGAATACCAGGAGCGCCAACTCGCCCTCAAGCGCGCCGAGACCGATCTGGCCAAGGCCGAGGAGGTGCTCCGCAGCGAGTCGAAGGTGAGCGACACCGACGTCGAGGTCAAGAAGATCTCGCTCGACAAGTCGCGACGGGAGATTCACACCGCCGAAGAGGCGATCGACTCGCTCAACCTCAAGGCGCCGCGCGACGGCATGGTGATCGTGGGCAGCCATCCCTTCGAGGGGCGCAAGTACCAGGTGGGGGACTCCGTCTGGCCCGGCATGGCGGTGGCGACCCTGCCGGATCTCTCCTCAATGATGGTGCAGGCCAATCTCTCGGACGTGGACGACGGCCGGATCAGACCCGGTATGCAGGTCGTCTGCACGCTCGACGCCTATCCCGACACCCCCTACCGCGGTCGGGTGGTCGACATCTCGCCCGTGGCCCGGGAGTCGCGGCGCAACCCCCTGCTCCACTATTTCCCCGTGCGGATCGCCCTGGAGAAGGTGGACACCCGGCGCATGCGCCCCGGCATGTCGGTGCGCGTCGAGGTGATGGGGGAGGAGACCAGGGACGCTCTGCTGGTGCCGCGGGCGGCCGTCGCCTTCGCCGCCAAGGAGCCGCGGGTCCTGCTCGCCTCGGGCGGCTCGGCCTCGGTGAAGCTCGGCCCCTGCTCGGCGGATACCTGCGTGGTCGAGTCCGGGGTCAGCGAGGGGACCCGCCTGCGGTCCCGTGACGGGAGGGCCGGATGAGCCCGCGCCGGCGCCGGATCACCCGTTTCGCGGCCAGCGGCGTGCTACTGGTGGCCGTCCTCCTGGGCCTCTGGCTGGCGGCCGGCCGGGCCGGCGCCTCGGGCACCGGCGACTGGGCCGAGGTGCGGCACGAGGACCTGGTGATCGGCGTGCCGGTGGCGGGCACCCTCTCCTCGGTGCAGTCGGTGCGCATCGGGCCGCCGGGAGTCGCCGAGATCTGGGACTACAAGATCTCCTTCATGGCTCCCGAGGGGATGCAGGTGAAGGCGGGGCAGCCGGTGCTCGGCTTCGACACCTCGGAGCTGGAGCGCCAGCTCCTCGACAAGCGGGCCGAGCGCGATTCCGCCCAGAAGGAGCTGGAGAA
>JAICSG010000088.1 GCA_025937035.1 Thermoanaerobaculia bacterium
CGAGGGTCCGCTCGAGGGCGGCGATGTCGTCCTCGGCCGAGCGCCCCTCGCGGCCGGAGAGAGCCGTGAGGGCACGGTCGAAGGTACCGAGGAGGAGCTCGATCTCGTCCTCTCCTCCCGCGCCGGCGCCTCCCACCTCACGGGCGCGGGCGAGCAGCATCTCCCAGGGCGCGAGCAGGTGGCGGAGGAAGAAGAGCAGCAGCACCGCGAGGCCGGCGTTGATCGCCAGCACGGCCACGGTGAGCACGGCGAGCGAGCGCCGCTGCCGCCCCAGCGCCCCCGCCGGCAGGTCGACCCGCACGAAGCGCGAGCCGGCGAGGGGGGCGAAGCCGATCACGGCGTCGGGCGAGGCGTCGTCCGGCCCCACGCCGAGCGGCTGGCGGACCGGCCGGCCGCCGGCCGGATCGAGCAGCCCGCCCGCCGGCAGCTCGCCGATCTCCGCGACCGCCTCCCCCCGGGCATCGACCAGGGCGACGCCGCGCGCCGAGGGGGCCGGCTCGCGCAGGTCGCGGGGCCCCGGCAGGGCGCCCGGGGGCGAGGCGGCCAGGCGGTCGGCCACGGCCCGCGCCACCCGCGCCGCCTCCTGCTGGCGCTCGGCGGCGAGCAGCCCGATGGCGTTGCGGTAGGAGAAGAGGGTGAAGGAGGAGAGCATCACCAGCAGCAGCAGGGCGACCGGCAGCAGGATCAGCACCTCGCGCCGCAGCCCCAGCCGCCGCGCCGGCCGCGCCTCCGGGCTCATACGCCGTGCGCGTACGCCACGTACGCCCGCACCAGCGGCTCGCCGGCGAAGAGGGCGATCAGGCCGCCGAGGGCGAGGAAGACGCCGAACGGCAGCTTGGCCTTGAGGTCGAGCCCCCTGAAAGCCATCAGTGTGAGGCCCACCACCGAGCCCAGCAGGGCGGCGGCGAAGAGCGAGACCAGCACCCCCTTCCAGCCCAGGAAGGCGCCGATGAAGGCGAGCATCTTGACGTCGCCGAGACCCATCCCCTCCTCATGGCGCCAGAGGTACCAGGCGATCCAGACCGCGAGCAGCAGGCCGGAGCCGAGGAGGGCCCCCAGCGCCGCCCCCGCCATCGCCCCCCAGGGCCCGTCCCACAGGCGAGCCCAGGGGACCAGCGGCTGGAGGAGGATGCCGAGCGCGATCCCCGGATACGTCAGCACGTCGGGCAGGATCATGTGGTCGTAGTCGATCATCGCCAAGGCCAGCAGCAGGGCGGTGAAGAGGGCGGCGACCGGCGCCTCCAGCGAGATGCCGAAACGCAGGAAACAGGCGAGGAAGAGGGTCGCCGTGGCCGCCTCGACCGCCGGATAGCGCCAGGAGATGTGCGCCCCGCACTGCCGGCAGCGCCCGCGCAGCAGCAGGAAGGAGAGCACCGGGACGTTGTCCACGGCCCGGATGGCGGCGCCGCACTGCGGGCAGCGCGAGCGCGGCAGGACGGTCGAGATCCCCAGCGGCACCCGGTAGATGACCACGTTGAGGTAGCTGCCGACGATCAGCCCGAGGAGCGCGGCGTAGATGCCGAGGAGGATCTCGAGTTGCACGGTGCGCGATTCTATGCCAGATGGCCCTGCGCCAGTTGGCGCCGCCGGCTCCGCAGCAGGAGACCGAGGCCGGCCGCGAGCGACAGCAGGGTCACGGCGGCGCCGGCGACCAGGAGCCGCTCGTGATAGCGGAGCTCCAAGTGGTGCTGGCCGGCCGGGAGCCGCACCGCGATCTGGCAGGCCGCCGTGGGATAGACCGCCAGGGGGGCGCCGTCGAGCGTGGCCCGCCACCCCCGGTCGTAGGTCATGCCGGCCACGAACAGCCCTCCCCCCTCTCCCGCCTGGTAGTCGAGCCTGATCCTCCCTCCCGCGTCCTCGAAGGAGAGCAGCCGCGGCGGCTGGCGGAAGGCCACCGTCTCCGCCGGCTCATCCAGCCGGATGCACTGCTCGTGGCGGTTGACCTGCCAGGCGAGGGTACGGGCGGACAGGATCGCGCCGGCCAGGTCCGGATGGAAGCTCACCCGCGGCACGAAGCGGAAGCGGGGGAGCAGAAAGGTGTTCTGCACCCGACGCAGCGTGGCCGCGGGATCGCGCGACGCCGTGGGCGCGCCCGGCGACCGCAGCAGCAGAGTCCCCACGTTCCAGACGCCGAGATAGCGGTAGGCCATCTGCGGCTGCCCCCATTCCAGGTCCAGGATCCGCTGCGCCTGCCGGCCCCAGCCGGTGAGCATGAGGTCGAAATCGTTGTTGAAGGCGTACGGCAGGTGCCAGAGCAGACCCGAGTAGGGCTCCAGCTGGGCGATGTGGGTGCGGGCGATCAGCGTCCGCGGGTCCCCCCAGCCGCGGGGGACGACCTCGGGGGCCCCCGGCAGCGACGGCTGCACGAAGACCCGGTCCTCGGCGGGGAGGATCGAGGCGGCGAGCGGCGGCGGCACCGTGTAGGCGCTGGCCGGCAGGGTGCGGATCAGCCCATGGCCGTAGTGCCAGAGGTCGGCCGCCAGCAGGGCCACCGCCAGCCCCTCCAACAGCCGCCGCGACGGCCTTCGCCAGCGGCAGAGCGCGAGCAGGGTGGTCACCGCCGCCGCCGTGGCCACCGCGGCCCAGCTCTCCCCCAGCAGATAGACCACGGCGGTGCTCAAGCCCCCGGAGGCGAGGTCGGGCGCGCCGTGGGCGGCCACGAAGCCGAGGGCGATCTGTGGAGCCCCGAGCAGCAGGAGCGCGAAGCCCAGGGCGGTGGCGAGGGCCACCCCGGCCAGCGCCAGCGGCAGATCGGCGGTCTCGGGCCTCCCCTCGTCCCGCTCGTCGAGCAGCCGCTGCCAGCCCAGCACGCCCGCGATCCCTAGCGCGATCACGGCGAAGACCGCGAACTTCTCGGGGAAGCGGAGCACCGCCAGCACCGGCACCGCCCGCCGCAGCGCCTCGTAGATCGGGTTGTGCCGCCCCAGAGCCAGGAAGACGCCGGCCAGCACGGCCAGCGCCCAGGCCCCTCGCCGGGGGATGCGCCAGCGGATCAGCGCCGCCGCGCCCAGCAGCGCCAGCAGCAGCCCCGGATAGATCGACTCCACGTAGGGGTAGTCGCGGTCCTCCAGCTTCCAGCCGAAGTAGCCCCCCTCCATGTTGCGCGCCGGGTCGCCGAAGAAGCGCGGGAAGACGACCTCCGCCAGCCGCTCGGGGGGCAGCGACCAGAGCGTGGCGTGCCAGGAGGGGAGGTCCTTGCGCGGCGAATCGGCGAGACGGCCGAGGGTCGGCAAGAGCTGCACCGCGGCCAGAGCCACGGCGAAGAGCACCGGCACGGCGGCCCGCAGCGCCACCGCCGGACGCCGGAAGGCGGCGGACGCCGCCAGCGCCAGCACCCCGAGGCCGCTCATCACCACCGTCGACGGCTCGCCGTTGAGAAGCTGAAGGGAGATCGCGCCGCCGGCCAGGAGCGCCGGCCGCCACCATGTTCTCCCCTCTGGGCTCCCCTCGGCCCGCAGCGCCTCGTCCGCCCAGGCGAGCACCCAGGGGAACCAGGCCATGCTGCAGAACAGGGTGTAGGCGCTGAGCAGCGAAAGATAGGCGCCGCCGCCCGCGTACCCCACCGCCGCCAGCGCCGCCGCCCCGCGGTTACAGCCGAAATGGCGTGCCAGCCGCCAGGCGCCCGCGAAGGCGATCGCGCCGTGCAGGAAGGTCAGCACGCTGAACAGATAGTGAGGCGGCACCGCGAAGACCAGCCAGCTCGGCGGATAGAAGGCCGCGTAGCTGGGGTTCGAGAGCAGCGGCTGCCCGCCGTTCAGCCACGGGTTCCAGGTGGGGAGCCCGTGCGAGGAGAGCTCCCGGAACGCCTGGCGCAGCGGCAGATGGAAGAGCGAGATGTCGCGGTTCGCCAGCGCCCGCGCCGGAGACAGCAGGGGGGCGAGCAGGCTCAGGAGCCAGCCCGCCGCGAGAACGGCTGGCAGAATCGCGGCGGACCGGCGGCGCATCCGGGAAGGATATCTACTTCTGGGGCCAGCGCACGAAGAAACCGTCCGCCCAGACGATGTCCTGGTCGTAGTCGGTCGGGTCGAACCCCGCCACCGTGTAGGTGCCGGAGAGCGTGCTCCGGTCCCGCCCGCCGCTGCCGATCATCATCACCTGCTGGTTCAGCGGGTTGCCGGGATCGAGGAAATACTGGTACTGCTTCTTCCAGCCGTCGAGCACCGGGATCGTCTCGATGTACTGCGGGGTGAGCAGATCCTGGAGAGACGAGATGTCGATCGCCTTGTACTGGCTGACGTCGATCTGGGTCACCACCGCGCCCGCCGCCGCCGCCCCCACCTCGTCCGAGAGCCACGAGAACATCGCGGTGCCGGCGATCCGGATGTCCGCCACCGTCCGCTTCTGCTTCGCCTTTTCCATGGCGTCCAGCAGGTTCGGGATCAGGATGGCGGCCAGGATACCGATGATGGCGATGACGATCAGGAGCTCAATCAGCGTAAAGCCCGTCTCCGGTTTCGCGAGTCTACGCTTCATCACAAAGTCCCTCCAAGGTTCCCTCAAACTGGTCTCGGTAGAGTTGAATGGCAAGGGACGTGCCAGAGAGGCACCCGGCGGAAGTCCTTGAAAATCAACGGCTTCTGCTTATAGCCAAGTCTCTCCTCGACAAAAATCGTCAGCGGGGCGGCACGAGATGTCACCGGCCCCCCGTGTACGCCAGAAGGATCTTCCGCATCCGCTCGACGCCGCGGTCGATCTCGGCGAGCGGGATGCGCTCGTCGGTGCTGTGAATCCCCTTCGAATCGTCCGGCGAGAGCTTGAAGGGCGACAGGCCGTAGGCCGGGATTCCCCGCTCGCGGAAGAAGCGCGAGTCGGTGAAGCCGGCGATGAAGGTGGGCACCACGGGGCCTTCCGGGCGCAGCACCTTCTCGATCGCCCCGTAGAGCCGCCCCGAGGCCGGCGACGGCGGCGAGGGGGGCGCGGTGACCAGCACCTTCACCTCGAAATCCTTGCCCAACCGGCTCTTGACGTTGGCCAGGAAGGCGGCCGAGTCGGTGTCCGGCAGCAGCCGGACGTCCAGCAGCGCCGACGACCGCTCGGGGACCACGTTGATCCGCTCGCCGCCGCGCAGCACCGTCACCTGTACCGTGTCGAGGAAGAGGTTGGCCATGCCGGGCATCAGGAACTCCTTCGGGCCGCTCTCCGCGATGACCGAGTCGATCTGTGAGAAGACCCGGTGCCAGCGCTCGTTCTGGAGCGGCGCGATGGCGTGCGAGTAGTCGCGCACCGGCGGCGTCACCCGCCAGTGGGCGGGCTCGCCGAGCAGCCGCGCCAGCCCCTCGATGAGCTGGTGATTGGCGCTCTGCGGATTGAGGCCGGCGCCGTGCCCGCCGCGCCCCGAGGTCGAGACCTCCAGCCAGAGCGGGCGCTTCTGCGCCACCTCGACCCCCCACCACAGGAGCTTGCCGCCGGCACCGGTCTGGCTGCGCCCCCCTTCGCCGATCACCCCCTCCACCCCGTTGAACAGCTCCGGATGCGTGGCGAGCAGCCACCCCGTGCCGTTCACCCCGCCGTTCTCCTCGTCGGCCACGGCAAGGAAGACCACGTCGCGCTCCAGCGGCACCCGCCTCCTTTGCAGATCGCGCTGGAGGGAAATCATGGCGGCGAGCCCGGCGATCCCGAGGCTCTTGTCGTCGATCGCGCCGCGCCCCCAGAGCTGCCCGTTCCTGATCAGACCGGCGAACGGCGGCACCGTCCACCCCGGCCCGGGAGGGACGACGTCCATGTGGTGCAGCAGGAGGATCGCCCGCCCGCCGCTCTTCGGCGATACGAGCCGGGCGTAGAGGTTGGCCCGCCCCTGTGGGTTGGCGATCACCCGCGAAGGGATCCCCGCCTTCTGGAGCAGGCCGGCCAGGAACGCCGCCGCCCTCCCCTCGTTGCCCGGCGGATTCGAGGTGTCGATCCGCAGATACTGCTGGAGCCACGTCGCCGGCTCGGACAGCGATGGAGCCGCCGCGGGCGCGGGATGCGAAATCAGGAGAGCCGTGAGGAGCAGCGGAAAGAGGCGCCTGGGCATAAAAACAAAGGGGGGGCCCCCGTCTCCGAGGCCCCCTGGGAAGAGAGCTTGAATCGCTTTGGGTCGTGTGGGCTTGGGGCCCGTTGCTGCGACTTCTACTTCTACTCCTAGCTCGTTAGTTCGTCTTCTGCGGCCAGCGGACGAAGAAGCCGTCGGCCCAGACGATGTCCTGGTCGTAATCGGTCGGATCGAAGCCGGCCACCGTGTAGGGGCCACCATCGAACGTCTTGTCGCGGCCGCCGGAGCCGATCGCCATCACGGTCTTCTTCAACGGATCCGCGGTCTCCAGCCAGTATTTGAAGTCCTGCTTCCAGCCGTCCTTCGCCGGAACCGACTGCAGGTACTGAGGCACCAGCACGGCGGCGACGTCCGTGGCGTTGGAGGCGGTGTACTGGCTGAGGTCGACCTCGGTCGCGGCAGCGCCGGCGGCGGCCGCACCGACCTGGTCGGTCAGCCACGAGAACATCGCGGTGCCGGCGTTGCGCATGTCGGCCACCGTCCGCTTCTGCTTCGCCTTCTGCAGCGCGTCGAGGAAGTTCGGGATCAACAGGGCGGCGATGATGCCGATGATCGCCACGACGATCAGCAGCTCGATGAGCGTGAAGCCCTTCTGCCGGTTACGGATCTTGGTCAACATGTTCGGGTCTCCTCCCCCTGGTTTGAAGCGTTCCTCCGGGAAATCCGCGAGGCGTGTCGGTGGGGAGATAAAGCAGGGTCGATGCCAGGGGTTCACCGGTCCTAACTCCTTGATTCTATTGATGTTCAAAATCCGTCAAGACAAAATTTGGCACTGATCGTTAGCACTAAGTGTCAGAAACCAGCCGGCGGACCAGCTTCTTGTAGAGGTCCACGCCGTCCGCGAACGCGGGCACCGCGAAACGCTCGTTGGCCTGGTCCACCTGCAGGGTGTCGGTGTTCATGATCAGGAACGGCGAGAAGCCGTACGTCGGCACGCCCAGCGTCCGGAAGAAGCGGGCGTCGGTCGCCGTCCAGGGGAGGAAATAGGGGCCCACCGGCGCGTCCGGATAGGCGTCGTGCAGGGTGGCCTCGATCGTCTGGAAGACCGGCGAGTCGATCGGGCTTCCCCCCTGGGCGCTCTGCGGATCGTCCACCAGGGTGGTCAGGCCGAAGGTCAGCCAGCCCGGCACCAGCTTCTCGCGCACGTCGGCCAGGCTCTCGCCGGGCAGGAGCTGGAGCTTGATCTCGAGCTCCCAGCCGCCGCCCGGCGCCTCCGTCACCTTGAACGGCACCGCCTCGTCGCGCAGCATCGACTGGATGTAGTTGGGCAGCTTGCGGAAGGCCTTGATGTCCCCCATCGCATCGTTGAGGTTGGCCATCATCTTCCGCAGGTCCTTGCGGTCGCGGGTCGGACCGTAGGACGAGAGCACCGCCCGGGCCTCCGGCGTCAGCTTGAGGTCGGTCACCGTGGGACCGATCTCCCTGAGCGTCTTGCGCAGGTCCTCCAGCCGCTGGCGGTCGTCGCCGCAGACGATCAGGTCGGCGTAGTGCTTCTGGGCGACCTCGGTCCCCCAGAACTTGATCTCGTCGCGCGCCCGCGCCTCCACCACGCCCCCCTCGGTGAGCACCGCCCAGAAGTTGCGGACCATCTCCGGATGGAGCTGGA
The DNA here is from genome assembly GCA_025937035.1 of Thermoanaerobaculia bacterium. Lineage (GTDB taxonomy): Bacteria > Acidobacteriota > Thermoanaerobaculia > Multivoradales > UBA5704 > DATARR01. The sequence continues at coordinate 7,638 of JAICSG010000088.1, forward strand.
TGATGCGCCGCACCCCCAGCCGGCTCCCCCGCTCCTCGCTGCTGGTGGCCAGGAAGAGCACCGAGTGCGAGAGCGGCGCGCCGCTCTTCTTGAGGTCGATCATCGCCAGCATCTGGGCGATGGCGACGCTCTTCATGTCGAACACGCCGCGGCCGTAGATCCAGGGGAGCTGGATGCGCGCCTCGAACGGCGGCGAGAACCACTCCTTGGGATCGACGTCCGAGACGTCGACGTGGTTGTGCAGCACCAGCGGCCGCGGGTCCTTCCCCACCAGCCAGGCGTAGAGATTGGCCTTGTGCGGCCCCACCCTCTCGATGCGGTAGGGGATGCCGGCCGCCTGGAAATGGCGGGCCAGGAACTCGGCCCCCTTGAGCTCGTCGCCGGTCGACTCGCTGGTATCGATCCGCGCGTACTCCTGCAGCAGCCTTACCTCCGGCAGGTTGGCGAAGTCGCGGCGTACCCACTCTTCGCTCTGCCGCGCTTTCAAGGGCGCGTCCAGGAGCTTGACCATCCCCCAGGTGAGCGCCCCCACCAGGATCAGGCTGCCATACAGGGCGATGCGCGCCGCCTGCCGGCGCCGGGCTTCCAGTTTTTGCAGAGTCATGAGGCCCGCGATGATAAACCGGACTTCGACAGTTGTGTATGCTTCGCTCGCACCATGAGGATGCGATGACCGCTCTCCCGAGCCCGGGGACGCCCCGGATCCCGCTCCGGCTCCTGCTGCTCCTGGCCGGCCTCGTCATCTGCCTGCGCTGGCTCCTGGCGGAGATCGCCCGCCTCAAGGGGGGGCTCGGCTTTCCGCTCGACGACAGTTGGATTCATCTTCAGTTCGCGCGCAACCTCGCGCACGGCGCCGGCCTCTCCTACAACCCTGGCGAATTCGTGACCGGCTCCACCGCGCCGCTGTGGACGGCTCTCCTCGCCGTCCTCTTCCTGCTGCCGGGGAGCGTCCTCTTCTGGACCAAGCTCCTCGGCGTGCTCCTTTACCTGGCCGGGATCGACGCCACCTGGCGCCTCTCCCGCGAGCTGGACCTGGGGGAAGGGCTCTCGGCCCTGGCCTCGGCCCTCACCCTGGCCACCAGCTGGCTCGTCTGGTCGGCCCTCTCGGGGATGGAGATCCCGCTCTTCATCCTGCTCTCGCTCTGGGGGATGATCCTCCACCTGCGCGAACGGGCCGACCCGGAACGCCCGCCGCTCTCGCTGGCCGTTCTGGCCGTGGCCGTCCTCGCCCGGCCGGAGGGGTTGCTGCTGCTCCTGCTCGCCTTCCTCGACCGCCTCCTCGTCTTCGAGGGCGGCCCCATCCATTCCGAAACAACACGCTGGCGCCATCCGTCCTTCCGGGTCCTGCTCACCGGAGCGGGCCTCGCCGCCTGCGCGGTGGCCGGCTCCTTTCTCTTTTACGGATGGGCCGGCGGCTCCGTACTGCCCACCACCTACGCGGCCAAGGGGGGAGGCGAGGTGCGCCATCTCCTTCCGGACTTCCGCTACCTCTCGAACGTGCTCGGCCTCTTCTTCCGGCCGCAGCCCTGGGCGGCCCTGCTCGCCGCCGGCGGCGCCGCCGCCCTGGCCGGCCGCCTGGGCACGCCCCGCGACCGCGGCCTCCTCCCCGCCCTCTGGCTGCTCGGAATGCCGCTCGCCTATTCGCTGCTGACCCCGGGGCCCACCAAGATGCTGGGCAACTTCGGCCGCTACTACTTCCCGCTCTTCCCGGTGCTGATCGTGCTCGCCACGCTGGCCCTGGAGCCGCTGGCCCGCCTCCCCCTCGCCCGCCCCTTCCGGATCGTCCTGGGCGCGCTGGGAGCCGCCGTGCTCCTGGCGCCCACGCTCGCCGTGCTGATCCAGGGGGAGCGCTTCTACGTCCAGAACGTGGCCAACGTCCAGGAGAGCGACGTGGCGGTCGCCGGCTGGCTCGCCGGCCACGTGCCGCCGGACGCCGTGCTGGCGGTGAACGACATCGGCGCCATCAAGTACCTGCTCCCCAACCGGATCGTCGACCTGGCGAGCATCGCCACCCCCGAGATCGGCCGCGAGGTCTCAAGCGCCGTGGCCGCCGGCACCCCCTGGCCCGACGCCATGATGGCCGCCGTCGAGCGCCGCCATCCCGACTACGTGGTGATCTTCCCGAGCTGGTTCCCCACCCTCGCCCATGACCCCCGCTTCCGGGCGGTCTACACGCTGC
>JAICSG010000198.1 GCA_025937035.1 Thermoanaerobaculia bacterium
ATCCCCTGAAAGAGTCGAGTGGATTCCCATCCTGAGGAATCACCTTAAGGCGGGCGAGCCAGGGAATCTCCACCCAAGCACAAGGTCTGCAAATGATCGGAAGGATGGCCAGCCCGCTCCCCTGGCGTGTAAGAAGAGCGGGGATCTCCTGACTTCGGATGAATCCAGAATTCAGAAAGCTCGCTGATATTAAGAGTACGGCGACTCGCGCGGCTGCTATCTGCGCTCTGGTTTCCACCAACCCCTTAGCGCTTGGGCTGATGTCCTGGTCGCTCCAAACTCGCAGTAGTCCTTGCTGCTCAAAAGAGGTTAGGTGTAAAACGAGACGGTCTTTCCAGACCTTGTCCTCATGACTGTAGCTGATGAAGACCGTCGGGGCGGAATTCACCCCTGGATTCTACCGTGCTTCCTGAGAGAAGGGGGAGCTTGGAGGCGACGACCGGATTCGAACCGGTGAATAAGGGTTTTGCAGACCCTCGCCTTACCACTTGGCTACGTCGCCCGAGAAGGGCTGGGGCCGCTTGCGCGGCCCCGGGATCTTAGCAGAAAGCGGAAGACGTCCGCGATCTCGAAGTCACAATCTGGAGCGGGAAACGGGATTTGAACCCGCGACCCCAACCTTGGCAAGGTTGTGCTCTACCACTGAGCTATTCCCGCCCAACAGGCTGGCAAAGGATAGTCAGGGAGGCGGAGGCTGTCAAGCGCCCCCGATCCCTACTCCCTGAAACCACCGGTGCCGCCCGGTTCTTCCACGTCGGATAGGCCACGGTCGCCCGCCGGGAGGCCTGTTCTGCCCCAGCCAGGGGCGGGCCGCCTGGACGGAGGCCGGCCTGGCCTGAGATGCGGCAGCGGCGGCCTTCCGGCAGGCCGGGAGAGCCCGGGGTCAGGCCACCCGGCCTGGGCGCGGGCGGCCCTGGCCTTGGTTCGGGCAGCGGCTGCCCAAACGAAGGCGGCCGTGGCCTTGGCGGCGCGGAAGACCCGTCTACCAGCGCCGGCGGGGCGGGCCGGGGTTGTAGGGGAAGGCGTTGCGGATCAGGGTGTAGCGCCAGCCGCCGTCCTCGCGGTCGAGGCCGAGGACGTCGAAGCGGCAGGCGCGGTTGTGCCAGCCGCGGGCGGTCAGGTAGAGGGCGGCGGCGCGGGAGAGGCGGCGCTGCTTGCTGAAGCCGACCGCCGCGATGGCCGGGCCGTAGCGGTCGCCGTCCCGGGCCTTGATCTCGATAAAGGTGAGGGTGGAGCCTTCCATCGCCACGACGTCGATCTCGCCGCCGTGATTGGTGACGTTGCGGGCCAGGATCTGGTAGCCCTGCCCCTCCAGCCAACGGACGGCGTCGTCCTCCCCCGCCTTCCCCCGGGCGCGGGCGTGGGGTTGCTCGCGGAAGTCGCCGGTCAAGGGGCTCCTACTTCCGCTTCCACCGCGTCCCTTGCGGGGTGTCCTCCAGGACGATCCCGCGGGCGGTGAGCTCGTCGCGGATGCGGTCCGAGGTGGCGAAGTCGCGGTTCTTGCGGGCGGCGTTGCGGTCGGCGATCAGCTGCTCGATCTCGGCCGCGTCGTCGTCGGTCTGGCCGGTCGGCCACTCGGCGGGGTCGAGGACGCCCAGCACCTGGTCGACGTCCTTCAGGGCGTCGAGCACGCGCTGGCGGTCCCCCCCGCCGATCCTCCCCTCCTCGATCGCCACGTTCACCTCCTTGACGTAGGCGAAGAGGGCGGCGAGCGCCACGGCGAAGTTGAGGTCGTCGGCCAGGCCGGCCGCGAAATCCTGGCGCAGCTTCTCTCCGGCCTCGGCCAGGCGGGCGTCCGGCTCCCCCTTCTCGGCGGCGTGCTGGAGGCGGAAGCGCATCTCGTCCACCCGGCGGAGGGCCCCCAGGGCGCCGTCCAGCGACTCGAAGGTGAAGTTGAGCTTCTGCCGGTAGTGGACCGAGAGGAAGAGGTAGCGCAGGGCCCGCGGCGAGCAGCCGCGCGCCAGCAGGTCGGGCAGGGTGTACTGGTTGCCCAGCGACTTCGACATCTTCTGGCCGTCCACGATCAGGTGCTCGGCGTGCAGCCAGTTGCGGACGAACGGCTTGTCGGTCGCCGACTCGCTCTGGGCGATCTCGTTCTCGTGGTGCGGGAAGATCAGGTCCACCCCGCCGCAGTGGATGTCGAACGTCTCGCCCAGGTACTTCATGCTCATCGCCGAGCACTCGATGTGCCACCCCGGACGGCCGGGGCCCCACGGGGATTCCCACGACGGCTCCCCGGGCTTGACCGCCTTCCAGAGGCCGAAGTCGCGCACATCCTCTTTCCCGTACTCGTCGCTCGCCACCCGCTCCCCCTGGCGCGCCTGGTCGAGGTCGAACCCGGAGAGGGCGCCGTACCTGGGATCGCTGGCGATCTTGAAGAAGACCGAGCCGTCGGTCACGTAGGCGTGTCCCTTCTCGATCAGCTTCTCGATGATGGCGATCATCTCGGGGATGTGCTCGGTCGCCTTGGGGAACTGCTCGACCCGCTCCATGTGGAGGGCGTCCAGGTCGCGCAGGAAGGTCGTGACGAACGGCTCGGTGTACTCGGGAAGGGAGACGCCCGCCTTGTGGGCCCCCTGGATGGTCTTGTCGTCCACGTCGGTCAGGTTCATCACCTGAGTGACCTTGAAGCCGAGGTAGCGCAGGCTCCGCCGCAGCAGGTCCCCGAACAGGAAGGTGCGGAGGTTGCCGATGTGGACCTCGTTGTAGACGGTGGGGCCGCAGATGTAGACGCGGGCCTCGCCGGGAGTGGTCGGCTGGAAGGGCTCGAGCTTGCGCCCGAGGGTGTTGAAGAGGGTCAGGTCGGTCATGGCGGGGGGATTCTAGCCCGGGGATGAATCCCCGGGCTACGTTGGAACCGAAAAGCCGGGTGAACCCGGCTCAACCCTCCCCTGGAAGTCTTCTTGGAGCCGGCTTCAGCCGGCTTTTCGGTGGATTCGTAGCCCGGGCATTCATGCCCGGGCGGCCCCCTACTTCGTCACCGTCACCGACCCCGCCAGCCACGTCATCCCGGAGATCGTGGTGCCATTGGAATCGAGGGCCGAATTCCGCGCGAAGGCGAAGCTCCCCGATCCGGCGGCCACGGCGGTGAATTCCAGGGTCAGCACCACGCCGGAGCCGTTGGCGCCGGGGGTGGCGCCGAGGTGGGTGCCGCCGACGATCAGGGTGCCGGGTGTCGAGGCCACGGCCTGCACGGCGCCGTTGCTGAGCAGCGGGCCGGCCGTGGCGCGGACGAGCTGGAGCTGGGTGGCGGGATAGGTAAGGTCGAAGGCGACGCCGTAGAGGTCGGTCACCTGATTGGCCCGCAGCTCCAGGACCAGGGTGGTGGTCGTGGTGGCGGCTCCGCTGGCCAGATAGAGACTGTTCGCGCCCGGGGTTCCCTGGGGGGTGAGGACGATCCCCGCCGTGGGGGGCGGTGGAGTCGGCTCGCTCGGCGTGCTGCCGCCCCCGCCTCCCCCGCCACAGGCGGTGAGGAGGAGGGTGGCAGCGAGGAGGAGCACGCTCGTCCTCACACCGCCACCTCCTGCTCCGCGGCCAGCTTCTTGAGCTGGCGGCGGGCTCTTTCCTTGCGCAGGCCGCGCAGGTGATCGGTGAAGAGGACGCCGTCCAGGTGGTCGACCTCGTGGCAGATGGCACGGGCGAGATAGTCCTCGGCCTGCAGCTCGAAGGGTTGGCCGTCGAGGCCCTGCGCCCGCAGGGTGATCACGAGGGGGCGGTCCACCTTGTCGGTGATGCCGGGCAGGGAGAGGCACCCCTCGGTGTCGGTCTCCAGCCCCTCGCGCCGGGTGATCTCGGGGTTCACCAGGACCCGCAGCGCGGCGGGGTCCTCCCCCACCGAGATGTCCACCACGGCGAGCCGGAGGTCCACCCCCACCTGGGGGGCCGCGAGGCCCACGCCGGGCGCGGCGTGCATCGTCTCCACCATGTTGGCGGCGAGCTTGCGCAGGCCGTCGTCGAAGGCCTCCACCCGCCTGCACTTCTTCCGCAGGACGGGATCGGGATAGATACGAATGGGAAGAATCGCCATCAGGAACCGCTCCGCAGACGCCGGACCGTGGCCGCGACGTCGCGGTCGTTGTGCTGCTCGCGCAGCGTGTCGAGGAATCCGCGGGGGTCGGAGTTGCCGGCCAGGCAGCTCTCCAGGCCCGCGCGGGTGAGCTTCAGGACGATCGCGGGCTCCACCGTCCGGTAGTCGGCGGCCCAGGGGACGCGCTCCAGCAGGGTCCCCTCGCCGATCACGTCGCCGGCGGAGAAGCTGCGCACCGGCGTCGCGCGCCCCCCGGCGTTGACGGAAACCTCGATCGTCCCCTGCACGATCAACAAGAGGAAAGCTTCCGGGCTTCCCTCGCGGGCGATGGGAGCGCCCGTATCCAGCCGGAGGAGCTCCGTGGCGCCGAAGAGCCGCTTCAGCGACTCGCCGGGCAGCTTCCGCACCACCGCGCTCCCCTCCAGATTGGGCCAGAGCCGCTTGAGCTCCAGGGCGGTGGTGCCCGCCTGGAGGGCGCCGCCGGCCTGCTGGAGCCCCTCCAGGGCGAGCGTCCGCGTCTGCTCCATGCTCTTGCCGCGCTGGAGCTTCTCGGCCTTCATGCGCAGCGCATGGTCCATCGGCGCCAGCTTCATCGCCTTGGCGAGCAGGGCGAGGCCCTTGTCGTGGAAGCCGTCCTGGGCGTACTCCTCGGCCGCGTAGACGTATTCGTCCACCGCCTTCTCGAACTGCTTGAGCTGGGTGTAGACCTCGGCCAGCTTGAGGTGAGAGTGCAGGTCGCTGGGATTGCTCTTGAGGCGCGCGCGCAGGCGCTCCCCCGCCTCGTCGTACCGCTCGAGGATGATCAAATCGTCGATTGTGTGCTCCTGCGGCTCCTGCTGCCTCTTGCCGCCCCGGAACCAGTTGATCGCCAAGGTCTCCCTCCACCAGAATGGATGTCAGGCCCACGCTCTTCCGCGACCCCGGTCTCCGCCCCCGGCGCCCTCCTTCCAGGGGACGCCCGTGACGCCTGGGGTGGACACCATCGCGGCTGTGAGCGGGCCCATTATAGCGGGGATGGAGGCGGGCGAAGCAATTGAAAAACGGGAGCTTAGCCCCCTCTTCCAGAGGAATAAAGCAGGTGGTCCGGAAGTTGCTCTTTTCAGAGGGCGAGAGCATCGCCCGACCCATGGAGACAAAGACAATGAAAACTCTCAGCAGGCTGCTGATGGTTTGCCTCACGCTCGCCCTGGGGCTGCCCGCCCTGGCCCTGGCGGACGACGGAGGCTATGGCTATTTTCGCATGGTGGAAGGCTCCGCCACCGTGACGCCCGCCGGCACGGACGAGGGGAGCCCCGCGGAGGTCAATCAACCCATTCTCGCCGGGGACCGCCTTTCGGTGTCCGGTAGCCGTTCGCGAGTGGAGGTCATCCTCGCGGACCAGAACATCCTGCGGGTGGACGGCAGGAGCGAGCTCGTGTTCGAGCGCCTCGCCGCCTCCCCCGACCGCGACGACCGCGCCACCGTGCTGCGGCTGCTCGGCGGCAACGTCCAGCTCATCGTCACCCAGGAGTCTCTCGGTGACGAGCTCCCCCGGATCGAGACCCCGAACGCCTCGGTCTACCCCCAGGACTACGGCAGCTACCGGGTCACCTCCGACCAGGGGTGGACCCAGATCGTGGTCCGCCGCGGCACCGCCCAGGTGGTGACCGACGGCGCCTCCTCGCGCGTCCGCGCCGACGAGGAGGCGGTGATCGACGATCAGGATCCCGACCGCCGGCCCAGCATCCGCGAGGCCGGCGCCTTCGACTCGCTGGAGCGCTGGGGACGCCAGCTCGACGACGAGTACGCCAGCGCGGACCTGGGGGACTACGTCGACGACAACCTCCGCTATCAGGCGGCGCCTCTCGCCCGCTATGGCGCCTGGATCACCATCAACGGCGGCCACTACTGGCGCCCGCGGGTGGACGCCTCCTGGCGCCCCTATTGGCAAGGCCGCTGGGTCTACACCCCGGCCGGCCTGACCTGGATCGCGTCCGAGCCGTGGGGGTGGATCCCCTACCACTACGGGACCTGGGACTACGCGCCCGGCTACGGCTGGGTCTGGCAGCCGGGCTACGTCTGGTCGCCGGCCTGGGTCTATTGGTACTGGGGGACGAATTACGTGGGCTGGTGCCCGACCGGGTACTACACCCACTACTACGGCCCCGAGCTCGGAGTCGACGTCAGCTTCCGCTGGGGCGTCTACGGCTGGGCCGGCGGCAGTTGGGACCTGTTCGACCGCTGGAGCTTCGTCTCGACGTCGTACTTCGATTACGCGGCCGGCTACCGCCAGGGCTACCGGGATGGCTACTGGGACGCCCACCGCGACGTGCGGCGCTACGCGGTGCCGATCGACCGCCACGGCCATCGGCCCCCCGAGCGGGGGATCATCACCACCGACACCAAGCCGCTCCGGCCGAGCGTCTTCCGCGACCCCTCGGAGCCGCTGCGGGTGCTGCGCGGCCACGCCCATGGCGATCTGCAGGACGTGACGCCGTTCGTGGCGCGCACGCCGAAGCCGAAGCTGCCGCCGGCGGTGATCCGCTCGGTGGTGGCCGAGAAGCCGCAGGTGCTCGACGGCACGCCGCTCCGCCCGGGCACCCTCGGGAAGCCGGACCGTAGGCCGCCGGGGGAGCGCAATCGCTCCATCTTCGGCGCGGCCCCGGGCGAGCGCAAGCCGGCGGTGGTCCAGCCCGCCCCGGGCGAGCCGCAGCAGGTGAGGCCCGGCCACCGGCCCGCCCCGCAGGCGGACGGCGGCGCGCCCAGGCCGCGTCCCGGCAAGCCGGCCGTGGAGCAGCAGCCCGCGGTGCAGGGGGGCCAGCCCACACCTGAGCGCGAGCGGCCCGGACGCCGTCCCGCCCCGGAGGTCCAGGGGGGTGCCCCGGCCCCGAAGCCGGAGCGCCAGCCGGTGGAGCGGGAGCGTCCCTCGGTCTTCGGCGGCAAGCCGGCGGAGCAGCCTCAGCAGCAGCCGCAGACCGAGGAGCGCCGCCGTCCGCCGGAGAATCGCCAACCTGCCGAGGAGCGCAAGCCCCCGGCGGACCGCGAGCGCAGCGTGAGGCCGGCCCCGGAGGTCG
>JAICSG010000940.1 GCA_025937035.1 Thermoanaerobaculia bacterium
GATCCTCGACCGCATCGAGGCCGAGGGGAAAAAGGGGAAGCCCAACGTGCAGCGCTTCAAGGGGCTGGGCGAGATGAACCCCCTCCAGCTCCGCGAGACCACCATGGCCCCCGAAACCCGCCGCCTCGTGCAGCTCGTCCTGGCGAGCGACGACGGCGAGGAGGAGGCCGGCAAGGTGATCGACAAGCTCCTCGCCAAGAACCGCGCCGGCGACCGCAAGGACTGGCTGATGAAGGAAGGCAACCGGGCGGAGGTGGAAGTCTAGCCATGCCCAGAACCTCCCGCAGAAAATCCGGCAACGGCGACGCGCCGCTGTTCCGCATGCCCTACGCCGAGGTCGAGCGGCTTTCGCTCGCCCGGTTCACGGAGAAGGCGTACCTCGACTATTCGATGTACGTCATCCTCGACCGCGCCCTGCCCAACCTCGCGGACGGCCTCAAGCCCGTGCAGCGGCGGATCATCTACGCGATGTCCGAGCTGGGGCTCTCCGCCACGGCGAAATACAAGAAGTCGGCCCGCACCGTGGGCGACGTGCTCGGCAAATATCACCCGCACGGCGACACCGCCTGCTACGAGGCCATGGTGCTCATGGCCCAGCCGTTCAGCCTGCGCTATCCGCTGGTCGACGGCCAGGGGAACTGGGGCTCACAGGACGACCCCAAGTCGTTCGCGGCCATGCGCTACACCGAGTCGCGGCTCACCCGCTTCGCCCAGACCCTCCTCTCCGAGCTCGAGCAGGGGACGGTCGAGTGGGGCCTCAACTTCGACGGCACCCTCCAGGAGCCCAAGCTCCTCCCCTCGCGCCTCCCCCACGTGCTGCTCAACGGCGCCTCGGGGATCGCGGTGGGCATGGCGACCGACATCCCGCCCCACAACGCCCGCGAGGTGGCGGCCGCCTGCCTGCGCCTGCTCGACGATCCCAAGACACCGGACGACGACATCTACGAGGACATCCTCGGCCCCGACTTCCCGACCGAGGCGGAGATCATCACCCCGCGCGCCGAGCTGCGGAAGATGTACGAGACCGGCTCCGGATCGCTCCGCCTGCGTGCCGCCTTCAACATCGAGGACGGCGAGATCGTGGTGACCGCGCTGCCGTTCCAGGTCTCCGGCAGCAAGGTGATCACACAGATCGCCGGGCAGATGCAGGCCAAAAAGCTGCCGATGGTGGAGGACGTGCGGGACGAGTCCGATCACGAAAATCCGACCCGTCTGGTGATCGTCCCCCGCTCGAACCGCGTGGACGTCGAGGGGCTGATGGCCCACCTCTTCGCCACCACCGACCTCGAGCGGACCTATCGTGTGAACCTGACCATGATCGGCCTCGACGGCCGGCCACGGCAGTTCAATCTCCGCGAGCTGCTCACCGAATGGCTCAAGTTCCGCGTCGAGACCGTCCGGCGGCGCCTGCAGTTCCGCTATGACAAGGTTTTGACCCGGCTGCACATCCTCGACGGCTACCTGATCGCCTACCTCAACATCGACGAGGTGATCCGCATCATCCGCACCGAGGAGGACCCCAAGGCCCGCCTGATGGCGCGCTTCCACCTGACCGAGGTGCAGGCGGACGCCATCCTCGACCTCCGGCTCCGCCACCTGGCGCGGCTGGAGGAGATCGAGATCCGGGGGGAGCAGGCCGACCTGGTCAAGGAGCGCGATTCGCTCGCCAAGATCCTCAGCTCCGAGGCCCGCCTCCGGCGCAAGGTGCGCGACGAGCTCGCCCACGACGCCGAGGAGTACGGCGACGACCGCCGCTCGCCCATCATCGAGCGCGAGGCCGCCAAGGCCATGGACGAGACGGCCCTGATCCCCACCGAGCCGGTGACCGTGGTCCTTTCGGAAAAGGGTTGGATCCGCGCCGGCAAAGGGCACGAGCTCGATCCCAAGGAGCTCTCCTACAAGGCGGGGGACAGCTTTTTCATGGCCGCCAAGGGACGCAGCAACCAATCGGCGGTCTTCCTCGATTCGACGGGGCGCACCTACTCGCTCGCCGCGCACGCCCTCCCCTCGGCCCGCGGCCAGGGAGAGCCGCTCTCCAGCCATGTCACACCCCCGCCGGGCGCCACCTTCGTGGGCGTGATGATCGGCGGCGACGACGATCTCTATCTGATGGCGACCGGTGCCGGCTACGGCTTCCTGGCCAAGCTGGGGGACCTTCAGACCCGCCAGCGCGCGGGCAAGGCCGTGATCAGCGTGCCCGACGGCGCGAAGGTCCAGCCGCCGATCCGGGTCACCAATCCCGACGCCGAGCTCCTGGCCGCCGCCAGCGACGCCGGCCGCCTGCTGATCTTCCCC
>JAICSG010001245.1 GCA_025937035.1 Thermoanaerobaculia bacterium
GTTCCACACCGACGTCTCCCAATGCACCGCGCGGCAGGGCACGGTGTACGGTCCCCACGGCCTTCACCTTCCCTACCATCTGCTGCTGCTGCCCGCCAAAGACGTGCCGGTGCCCACGCCGCAGGAGGCCATGGCCGCGCTCAAGCCGAAGAAGGACTGGCGGTACATCGGCACGGACAAGATGCCGTTCGTCGACGCCCACAATATCGTGACCGGCAAGGCGGTCTATGGCGCCGACCTGGACCCGAAGCGGCCCATGCTGACGGCGATGATCGAGCGCTGCCCGGTCGCCAACGGCAAGGTGAAGTCGTTCGACCCCAAGCCGGCTCTCGCCGTGCCGGGAGTCAAATACGTCACCAAGGTCCTGCCGGCGGATTTCAAGGGCGGCACCGGTGGGGTGGGCGCGGCCTTCGTGCCGCACGACGGGGTCGCCGTCATCGCGGAGAACACCTGGGCCGCGTTGCAGGGACGCCGGGCGCTCCGGCCCACCATCGAGTGGGATCTCGGGCCTCACGCCACCTACGATTCGGAAGCTTTTCGCGGTGAGCTCGAAGCCTCAACCTCGCAGGCGGGAAAAGTCGTGCGGCACCTGCACGACGACTCGGCCCCCGCGCCCACCGGGAAGACCGTGGAGGCGGGCTACTACGTTCCTCTCCTGGCTCAGGCGCCCATGGAGCCCCCCGTGGCCATCGCCGTCTACGAAAATGGGAATTTCGAGGTCTGGGCCCCCGCGCAGGGTCCGGAGCTCGCGCAGCACTATCTGGGCCTGTACCTGCTGGAGCCCAACCCTCTGAAATGGCTGGTCTGGCAGGCGGAGAGGCCGAACAACGTGCTGAAGCCTTGCGAGAAGGACACCCAGCAGGCCTTCAACGATGCCCTGGCCAGGCTGGTGGGCGTGGACTTGGAGACCTTGTACAAACAGGCGGAGGAGCTCAAGAAGAGCATCCGGGACCGGGTCAAGATCCACGTCACTCTGCTGGGCGGCGGCTTCGGACGCAAATCCAATCCGGACTACGCCATCGAGGCGGCCTTCCTGGCCAAGCAGTACCCCGGCACGGCCATCCGGGTGCAGTGGACCCGGGAGGACGACATCCAGTTCAGCTTCTACAACGCGGTCAGCCACCAGCGTCTGAAGGCGGCCCTCGACGCCGACGGGCATCCGGTGGCCCTGCAGCAGCGCAGCGCCTTCACGTCGTTCTTCGCGACCCTCTTCCCGCTCCCGTCGTCCGGCCGTAGCCCCCAGGAGAAGGACCTCCTCGTGAAGGCGCGCTCCGGGTTCCACAACGGCGGCGAATACGGCTATGGCTCGGCTATCGAGCTCTCCCAGGGGCTCCAGGACATGCCGTACGACCTCCCGAACCTCCAGATGGAGAACTGCCCGGCCGACTCCCACATCCGCTGCGGCTGGATGCGCTCGGTGGCCAACATCTATCACGCGTTCGGCCTCTGCTCGTTCGCTGACGAGATGGCGATCGCCGCCGGGCGGGATTCCAAGGACTACCTGCTCGAGCTGATCGGAAAGGGA
>JAICSG010000886.1 GCA_025937035.1 Thermoanaerobaculia bacterium
CCGGCGTGGGGTTTCTTTGCCCCGCGGGTCCCCCCCCCCGTCCCGCGCCCCGCCCCCCCCGCCCACCCCCTGGCACTTGGGATCGATCGGCTTGATCCAGAGATTGGTGACCTGGGTGGGAGCCGCGCGGGCCACCAGGTCCACCAGATCCAGCCGGCTCACCCGGTCCCGGTCCGGCACATGGAAGGGCAGGAACGCGGTGGCCAGCCCGATCCGCCACTTGCCGTTGTAGAACAGCGCCGACGGGAAGCCGATCTCCCCCTCCTTCCGGCCCGGCAGCCGGGAGAAGTCGTTGGTGGCCCAGAGGCCCCGGAAGCGGGGCGTCGCGTTGCGGCCGGCCGCGGGATAGTTCAGCGAGAAGAGGCCCTCCCAGTGCCGCGTGCCGACGCAGCACCGCCCCGTGCCCACCAGCATGGTCACGTCGCCGTTGGCCTGCTGGATGGGCTCCGGGCCCTGGAGATAGTTGAGGGGGTCCGGCGTGTACTTCGGGGGTACGCAGGTCGGACGGGTCTTGATGAACCCCGCCGTGCCGGCGAAGGCGGCGGCCGCGCACAGCAGGGCCGCCAACAGCGTCAATATCAACAACCGTGTCTTGTTCATGCTGAATCGACATGTTAGCCGCAAATGGGGGCGGCGTTCAATGGGCATTTCCCTCCACCCCCTCTTGTTCTCCCACACCGAGGTGACCGCCACGATGAAGCTCCTCCGCTCGCCCGTCCTCCTCGTCCTCCCCCTGCTCCTGGCCGCCTGCGCGGGCACGCCCGCTCCGAAGCCGGTCCCGGTTCCCGCCGCAAAGCCCCCCAAGGCCACGCCCATCCCGGCCGTGAAGGTGGTGGCCGAGGCGCCGCGGGACCCGCACACCTTCGCCCATCCCGAGGAGGTCTCGGTCGAGCACCTGGTGCTCGATCTCACGGTCGACTTCGACCGCCGCCAGCTCACCGGCCGCGCCAGCCTGCGCCTGCACAACGCCACCGGCGCCACCCGGCTCGTCCTGGACACCCGGGACCTCGACGTCCGCCGGGTCACCCTGGACGACGGCCGGACCGAGGCGCGCTTCCAGCTCGGCGACGAGGTGAAATTCCTCGGGCGGCCCCTGGAGATCGAGATCGCCCCCACGACCACCTGGGTCAACATCGACTATTCGACGAAGCCCGAGGCGGCGGCCCTCCAGTGGCTCACCCCCGAGCAGGCGGGGAGCCCGTCGCCCTTCCTCTACACGCAGTCGGAATCGATCCTCGCCCGCACCTGGGTCCCCTGCCAGGACACCCCCGGCGTGCGCATGACCTACGAGGCCACCATCCACGCGCCGCGCGGCCTGCTGGCCGTGATGAGCGCCGAGAACCCGACCAGCAAGAGCCAGGACGGCGTCTACCGCTTCAAGATGCCGCAGCGCATCCCGTCCTACCTGCTGGCCCTGGCCGTGGGGGATCTGGAATTCCGGCCCCTGGGCCCCGTCAGCGGCGTCTACGCCCTGCCCACCGTGATCGAACGCGCCGCCTGGGAGCTGGCCGACACGCCGAAGATGATCGCCGCGGCCGAGAAGCTCTACGGCCCCTACCGCTGGGGCCGGTACGACATCCTGATCCTCCCCGCGAGCTACCCCTACGGCGGCATGGAGAATCCGCGGCTGACCTTCGCCACGCCGACCATCCTGGCCGGCGACCGCTCGCTGGTCTCCCTGGTGGCTCACGAGCTCGCCCACTCCTGGTCGGGCAACCTGGTGACCAACGCCACCTGGAACGACTTCTGGCTCAACGAGGGGTTCACCACCTACTTCGAGGGGCGGATCATGGAGGCGGTCTACGGCCGTCCCTACTTCGACATGCTGGCCGTGCTGGGCCGGCAGGATCTCGACGACGCCATCAAGGAGGCCGGCGGGCCGGACAAGCCCGACACCCGCCTCCATCTCGACCTCGCCGGCCGCGATCCCGACGAGGGGACGAGCGATATCGCCTACGAGAAGGGAGCGCTCTTCCTGCGCACCCTGGAGGCCGGGGTGGGCCGCGCCAAATTCGACGCCTTCCTCCGCGCCTACTTCGACACCTTCGCCTTCCAGTCCATGGACTCGGCCCGCTTCGTCCAATACCTCAAGCAGAATCTTCTGGGAGGCGACGAGGCGCAGGCCAAGAGGCTCCAGGTGGACGCCTGGGTCTTCCAGCCGGGCATCCCGTCGAACGCGGTGAAGCCCCGCTCCGAGGCCTTCGTAGTGGTGGACAGGGCCGTCCAGGCCTTCGACGCGGGCACCCCCGCGGCCCAGCTCAACACCGCGAATTGGACCACCCACCACTGGGTCCACTTCCTCCAGACCCTCCCCGACACCCTGGACGCCCAGAAGATGGCCGACCTCGACGCCGCCTTCCACTTCAGCCAGACGGGCAACTCCGAGGTCCTGGACGCCTGGCTGCTGAAAGTCGTCAACAGCAAGTACG
>JAICSG010000250.1 GCA_025937035.1 Thermoanaerobaculia bacterium
GGAGGGAAGACGGCATTCCCCCCTTCGATAAGCCGCCGGAGAGAGGGAAGACGGCGTTCCCTCCTCTGGCGAGACGTCGGAAGGTCCTTGGGCTCAGGCGGAAGCTTCGCCGTCCGGTGAGGGCTCTGGTTTCGCTGGCCGTCTCCTTCCGCGCAGCGGTTGGATGCCGAAACGGAGCAGCTCCTCGTTCCGGTTGCCGGAATGATCCTTCAGGCTAAGTTCCTGGACTCGCTTTTTCATTCCTTTTCTACTATTGGTCATGCCCCGACGATAGAGTGCTCGAACGAGCCCAGGGCTGAGACCGAAGGCCGATGCCCTGGGCTCGCTCAGGATCAGATGCAAGTCTCAGTGCCTACCGGATAGGTTGTGCATTGGGTGCAACTGACGGTGAGGCAATCTGAATTATCAGAACGGGTCCTCGTCACCCCTCCGTTGATCTGTGCCAACGTTTCTGGCGAAAGGGTGCGGAGGGTCTCCTTGGAGATTTTGAGCTTGTTGGGTTTTCCTCTGAGCAAGTGAAGCCTCCTTGCTGGTGATCGATACGTTGTGAGCGACCTGGCTAAACCTGGCACGTCGCGCACGTGTAACAGTCGCTCCAACTCGGATCGCAGTCACCGGTATCGGGAGTACAGGTAGAGGTGTCAGGGCATACGGTGACGGAGATCCTGGTACAGGCACAGGAGTAGGTAGCACCACCGGCCACCCGAGGCAGGAAGCGGACGTCCAAGTTACGGATGGTTTCCTTGGCTAGTCTGAGCTTGGTCATTCGCTTGTTCATGTTCTCTCCTGGCTAGATGCAATTTTCGGTTAGAGGGGGTAGCACGAGCGGTCTGCCCGCGGCAATGTCAGTCGCATGCTCTTAATAAGCGTAGACAGATGTGCACTCGACCACGGAATCTGCCGCGGTGCCGGTCGTGCAGCCGCAACTGGCATCTGGACATGAGGCCCGACTCGTCTCGGTGCAAAGGTTCGTAACGAGGCCACCCGCGACCGACGCCATGTCCCGCGCCTCCAGGCGACGAAGCGTTTCCCGGCTCAAGATCATCTTCCGTGCTTTCTTCATAGTTTCCCCTATGCTGAGCAGCCGCCTTCCATCAGGCTGGCGGCCCTCACAGCAGCAATTCCAACGCCGAGGATCGGAGATCTGGTATGTAGTTATAGACAAAGGAGATCTGGTCGGCGAGGAGGCCCAGGCTTCCCATTTGTGAACCGGCGGGAGGAGGCTTACGTTCCGAAAACGGAACGGCCCCCGGTGTCACCGCCAATCGCCGTTGAGCTCGAACGCCGCCCAGAAGAACGGATGGGACTTCTTCCGGATCTGATCGGTCTGCGCCGCCCGCAAGGCCTCATCCTTGGATTTGCCGCCGCGGAGATAACCGTAGAAACGCTCCATGAAGCGGGCGGTGGAGTAGTCGGCGACGCCCCAGAGCGAGGCGAGGACCGAATGGGCTCCCGCGTATTGGAAGGCGCGGGTGAGGCCGACGAGACCCTCGCCTCCCATCTCCTTTCCCAGCGCCGTGTCACACGCCGAGAGAGTCACCAGGTCGGCGTCGAGGCGCATGCTCTCGAAGATCTCCCAGGCCTGCAGGAGGCCGTTGTCCTGGCCTTCGGCAGGGTGCTCGGGCAGGGTCAGGGCCAAGGCGGAGTTGAGGGGAAATCGCTCGTCGAGCAGGCCGTGGCAGGCGAAATGGATGAGCCGCGAATCCGTCCCGAGCGATTTGGCCCGCTCTTCCGTGGCGTCCTTGCCGAGATATTCGTGAGCCTGTGGAAACAGGGCGGCGATGGACTCCACCTCCTTGCGGCTGGAGGGGAGAGGAAGCAGGTACCACCCCTGCCGGGCCTCCCGGACCTCGGGGTCCGCGGGCCCGCCCGGCGACGAACGTGGATATTGAGGAGCGCCGAAGGCGTCGAGGCGCTCCTCGTGGAGATCCCGCCGGGCCGGGTGCGCCTGCTTGAGCTGCGCGTAGACGGTGGCGGAGAGCGCCGAATGGATCGGCTTCCACTCGACGAGATAATGGTTGCCCCGCATCAGGGCGGCGAAAGGCAAGGTGTGCAAGGGCCCGTCCGATGAGATCAGGACCCTTTGGGCCCGGGCGATCTGGCCGGAAGCAGGACGAACCAGCAGATTGTAAAGGCGCCGTGCCCGCGTCCGGAGAGCCGCGCGGTCGGAGCCTGGGCGCCTCAGAAGATTGCGGAACCTTCCCACTTCCTCCCGCAGGGTCTTCTCACCAGCGGGGACCCGGAAGACCGACAGGCCGGGGCCGGGCGCGTCCGCGGACCGCACGACGAAGAGCCAGGTCGCCTGAGCTCCCACCGCGTACTCGAGGAGCACGGAGCCCGAATCGAGAGCCGAGCGGGCTGAGGCCAGGTCGAGCGGGGTGGGGCTCTCCAGAGCCGCGAGGCGCGGCGAGGAGAGCCGGATCTTCTCCTGGACCGCCGCCTGCTCGAGGCGCAGGTCCCGCAGGCGCCCCTGGAGCGCCTCCAGCTTTTCCGGACCCTGTGCCGGAAGCCAGTCGCCCAGAGCCGCCTGAGCCTTGTCATACTCCTTGTCCAACCGGAGTCTCTCGGCATACAGCTCCGGTGGGATCTCCCTGGCGAAGCGCAGATCTCTCTGCGCCAGGAGCTCCTGAAAGCCACGGGCGCGGCCCCGCTCGATGAGCGCGTAGGCGTTCTCTGGCTTCCCAAGCGCGATCTGGTGCTCGGCGGCTTCCAGATAGAGATCGCCCAGGGTGGAGCGATAGAGCCATCGAGACTCCTGCGCCCCTCCCAGGCGGGCTCGTTCAGCTTCCAGGGTCTCGATCGCCGTCTGGTAGCTCTTGGTGGCTTCCTCGGCCTGGCCTCTCCGCGCCTGGAGCCGGGCCAGGGCCTGATAGACCTCGGGTATGAGCACGCCGTAGGTCTCATTGATGCGGACCGCTGCTCGAAGATGAGGCTCGGCCGCCTTCGTGTCTCCGCCATCGAGAAATAAAAGGCCGAGCTTCAAATGGATCGAGCCCGCGTCGACGGCTTCCGGATTGATCTTCTCCCAGATGTCCAGGGCTCGTCGCGCCAGCTCTTCGGCGTCCTTGTCCCGCCCTTGCAGCGCCGCCACCGCGGACAGGCCCCGGAGGCACCAGGCGCTTTTCGGCCCTCCCGGAGTGAGCCTTTCGCTGATCGCGAGGGCCTGTTGCCAAAGCTCGGCGGCTCGATCTCCCTGGCCTCGTTCCAGCGCCACCTGGCCGAGCCCCATCAGGCCGTCCCGTACCAGATTGCCGCTGGGGTCCGATTTTTTATAAAGGTCGAGCTCCCGCCGGAACAGGCTTTCGGCCGCGTCCACATCGCCCCGCTGGGAGGCGATCGCGCCGAGATTGTGCAGCGCCTTGGCCATGGGGCCGCCTTCGGGCTGAAGTCGTTCAAGAATTCTTTTTAGATTGAGGAAAGCCGCTTCGGCGCCCGCCAGGTCACCGCGGGAGTAGAGAATGCTGCCGTAGCTCATGAGGCTCGGGACGATCGCGTCGCTCTCCGGTGTGAGCTTCTGCCGGATCGCCAGCGCGCGGATTGCGTACTGCTCGGCCTGCGCGAGGTTCGCGCGGTTCGCCTCGCTCACCGCCAGGTTGTTCAGCACGGCGGCTTCCGCGCCACTGCCGGGAGCCAGGCGCTGAGCCAGGTCATAAGCCCGCCGGTACAAGCGGTCCATCTCCTCCAGATCTTCCTTTCGCTGGGCCACGTTGCCGAGCCGGGTAAGGAGCGTTGCCACGCCGAGGCCTTCCGGATGCTCTCTCTCTTCCTGGCTCAGGGCGTTTTCGAGCTGCTCCCTGGCCCGGGCGAGATCGCCGCGAGCCTTCAGCGATTCCGACCAGCTCATCTGGATGTGCTCCGCCGCACGGGCGGCTTTGAGCGCTCGCGCATTTTCCAGAGCCGTTTGGAAACCGTTATCCGTCTCCGGCCACTGCCGGGCCTTGTCATGGAGCTGAGCCGCTTGCGTCTGGAGCCAGAGCGCCGCGCCGGCACAATGGTTTCCTTCCGCCAGTTGCACCGCGCGCTCGATCTCCCGCGCGGCGGACGCGGGATCGCCCGCCCGTTCACGGTCCCGGGCGGATTGATAGATCCGGCCGAGCTCGCCCTGGAGAAGGGGAGCCAGGGTCAGCCCCTGGGACGTCGGCAGCAGGCTCCAGCGGCGGCTCTCGGAGCCCCGGGTCCCTTCGACCACCACGCCACCCATCTGGACGTCCTCCATCTGGACGTTCAGCCAATCGAAAGGATCACGAAGATCTCCTCGCGCGGCGCAAGCCCCCGCTCCGCCTGGCGTGCGGCACCAGGAAGCCAGGCGGTCTCCCGGCATCAGCCCGGCGCGAAAGGCCGCGGATTCAGGAGCGACGGTCTCGATGACCAGCCCGGGAGTCGAGAGAGGGCAGGGCGTGTCCGTTGCGAGGGCGGCGTGGAGCGGAGAGAGCGCCAGGAGGCTGAGGAGCAGAGAAAAAGGCCGGAAATCCCTAGCGTCCATCTCCTGCCTCCAAGCGCGCCTGGATCGCGGCGAGCGCACTCCGCAGCTCGGGGTCGCCGGGCTCCTGATCGAGGGCCGTTCTCAACTCGTCGCGAGCTTCGAGCCAGAGCCCCAGCCCGCGGTCGATCTCGGCCAGCAACGGCAGCGAATCGTCTCCCTCGGCCGCAAGGACCTCGCGAGCCCTCTCGCGTTTTTGGGCGGCGCTCGCGCTCAAGGTGACGAGCTCGGCCTCGCCCCGCGCGACCGGTCCCGGCCGATCCAGCGTGCGGACCGTCCACCAGTACCGGTGGCCGCTTTGGAGCACCTCCGCGGGCACCTTCACCGGCGGCGACCCAGCGTCCGTCTGGAACACGGTCTGCCCCTGGCTGTCCTGCACCTCGATCCGGTACTCCATGGCGCCGGGAACGGGCTTGAAGAGCAGGACGGCCTCCTCGGCCAAGGCCGCCGTGCCACGGCAAGGGTAGAGCCCCGTGATCCCTTCCGCGCGGATGATGATCGCCCCCGCCGCAGGCCCGGGGTGATCGCTCGCCGCGATCGGCTCCAACTGAAAGGAGGGCACCGAAGCGAGCGTCTTCACGGCGCCGGAGCGGGCCGCGAGGTCTCTGGGGCCGAGCTTGGCGCGGGCCGGACCGGAGATCTCGTAGCGTTTTCCCCCGACGAACGCCAGGGTGACGCGCGAGCCGGAGGGCACCTCCAGGGTCACCCCGGCCGGCAGGCGGTCGTAGAGGCGCAGCGGCTGCGTGGAGTGGCCGGACGCGGTTCGCTGGGCTCCGCCTGAAATCTGATAAATGATCGCCACGGGCTCGCGGGGGCCGGCCGCGGCGACCGGAACGGCGAGCAGGAGGAGCCCGCCGGTCAAGGCTCGCAGGGTCGTGATCATGTTTTTTCGTTCCTTGGGATCGGAGAGAGGGCCCGCCGGAGGATCAGCGCCAAGACCAGCGCGATGAGGCACGGCAGGAGGAGAGGCGTCACCGGCCACAGCAGGCCGGTCCGCTGGAAGACCGGAATCGTCAGGCCGGCATAGAGTAGCAGGCTTCCCAGCAGGACCGCGAGCACCGGCGCCGGCCGCCGGAGCAGCAATACGGCCGCCGCGGCGAGAGCGGTCCAGAGGGCCGCGAGGGTCAGGAAGGGGGCCCGCGGCGCGTCGCGCACCGGCAGCCCGGCGGCGAGGGTGGCGACCTGCACCGCCTGGAGCGCGAGGCCTGACACTCTCTCTTCCCGGCGCGGAACGCGGTGGATGTCGTCGCCCGCGGCCTCGCCTCCCGCCAGAACCAGGCGGCCGCGGAAGATCCAGGGCCTCTTTGCCAGCGCGCCGGGAACGTCCCGCCAGGAGAGCCAGGTGAAGCGGGAAGGATCGATCCGGTGATCGATCCAGAAATCCTTTCGATCGGCCGCCCGGAGATCGCACGCCGTTTCCGCCGCCCTCGCGGCCCAGGAGGGGCGCTCGATTCCGGCCTTGTCGCGGAAGCGGACGCGTCCGTGGCGGATCACGCCGTCCGGGTCCTCGTCCAGATTGACGAAGCCGAAGAGCGGCGCGGCTCCCTCCCGCCCCAGGGCCACCGCGGTCAAGGCGGATACGCTCTCGATACCGGCGACCTCCTTCTTCTTCGAATCCGAGAAGGCGGCGAGGGTGAGGTTTTCCCGACGACGGAGCACGAGGTCCGAGAAGGCCTGAGACTCGCTCCACCGTTCAGGCAGCACGACGTCGATCGCCACGCCGCGCGCTCCCGCGGCGAAGACGCGTTCGAGCGTGCCGGCGATCTCGTCCGCCCGGTCCGCGATCAGCTTGGGACCATCGTCGAGAGTGACCAGCAGGATCCGCGGATCGGGATCGATCGGCGGAGCGGTGCGCACC
>JAICSG010000429.1 GCA_025937035.1 Thermoanaerobaculia bacterium
CTCGAGGTCGCGGCAGATCTCCGCCAGCCGGCGGGCGCCGAGCTGGGCACAGCCCCCTTTGAAGGTGTGGGCGACGAAGACGAATTTGTGATCGTCCCTGGCCGCCAGAGCCCGCCGCAGCGCCGCGAGATGGAGCGGCGCCTCGGCCAGGAAACGGTCGATGACGGGCGACACCAGCTCCCGGCCGGATCTATCCTGGAGCTGCCGCAACTGCTCGATGTATTGCGGATCGAACGACTCGCCGTCGCCCGCAGCGGGGCTGGCCGGGGGAGGCGGTGCAGGCAGAGCGGCCCTTGCTCCATGAGATAACGCCGCGCGCAGATCCTCCAGCAGCACCGGCTTGCTCAGGTAGTCGTCCATCCCGGCGGCGAGACAGGTTTCGCGATCCTCGCGCAGGGTGTTGGCGGTCATCGCGATGATCCGCGGGCGCTCTTCGGCCGGCCATTCGTCATGGATGCGCCGCGTCGCCTCGAGCCCGTCCATGCCGGGCATCTGGACGTCCATGAGGATGACGTCGTAGCGCTGTCGGCGCAGCGCGGCCAGAGTCTCCTCTCCGCCGGCGGCCACGTCCGCCGCATAGCCCAGTTGCCGCAGCAGGAGGAGCGCCACCTTTTGATTGATCACGTTGTCCTCGGCGACCAGGATGCGCAGCGGCGGGAGCGCGGATTCGGAGCTCCCGCCCGCCACCCCGGGCCGCGAGCGGCCCACAGGCTCCGGCGGCCGGCTTGCCAGATCGGGAGGCAGGGTGGCCTCGACCACCCGGCAGCGGATCGTGAACCAGAACAGCGAGCCCTGCCCGGGCTCGCTCTCCACCCCCATCCGCCCCCCCAGTGCCTCGGCGAGCCGGCGGCTGATCGCGAGGCCCAGGCCGGTGCCGCCATACAGCCGGCTGGTCGAGGAGTCGGCCTGGCTGAACGAGCGGAACAGGCGGTCCATCCGGTCGGCGGGAATCCCGATCCCGGTGTCGCGCACGGCGAAGCGAAGCTCCACCAACTCGCCCGGCGAGAGCTCCGGCCCCGGCGGGGGACAGACCTCGACCTGGAGGAGGATCTTGCCCGCGGAGGTGAACTTGACCGCGTTGTCCAGGAGATTGACCAGGATCTGGCGCAGCCGCGTGGGGTCGCTCTCGATCAGGGCCGGCACGGCGGGAGCGATCCGGCAGACGATCTCCAGTCCCTTGCGCGCCGCCTGGGTGGCGAGCAGGGCGGCCGCCTCCTCCACACACTGGCGGAGGGCGAACGGGGACGCCTCGATGACCAGCATCCCGGCCTCGATCTTGGAGAGGTCCAGGATGTCGTTCAACAGGGCGAGCAGCGACTCGCCGCTGCCGCGGATCGTGCTCACGTATTCGCGCTGCTCAGGGGTGAGCCGGGAGCTCGCGAGGATGCTGGTCATGCCGATGACGGCGTTCATCGGCGTGCGGATCTCATGGCTCATGTTGGCCAGGAACTCGCTCTTGAGCCGGTTGGCGCGCTCCGCCTCTTCCTTGGCCGCGCGCGCCTCCTTCTCCGATCGCGCGAGCTCCTGGACCGTCTCGGTGAGGCGCCGGGCCCTCTCCCGGGATTCGGCTTCGGAGAGGGCGAGGCTCTCGGTGCGCTCGCGGACGAGGTCCTCCAGCCGCCGGGCGAGCCGCTGCAGGGCGACGATCCGCCACCGCACCGCGCCGCCGATCAGGAGGACGCCGGCGACGAGATAGAGCAGGTAGGCCCAGCCGGTCCGCCAGGGTGAAAGAGGGATCACGAAGGAGACCTCGACCGGTCCGGAGACGATGCCGGCGGCATCGCGCCCCCAGACGCGAAACCGGTAGGAGCCCGCGGCCAGATGCGAATATCGTTGCACGGGATCGGAGATCCAGGCCGAGGGGGTGTCCTGCCATCCCACCAGTTGGACCCGATAGCGGGTGTCCGCCTCGCGGAAATAGCTGAGCAGATCGTACTCGAAGGCCACTTCGGCCGGCCTCTCGCCGAGGCGCAGCGGTGCGCCGGCCGGCGCCAGCTCCCGGCCGTCGACGGTGACGCGCTCCACGTACAGCGGGCTGGGGCCGAGCTTCGGCTCGGGAACCGACGGATCGAGCCACGACACGGCGGTGTTCGTCCCCACCAGGAGCCGGCCGGCGCGGTCGACCAGGGAAGACGACTGATTGCACTCGTCGAACGCCAGGCCGTCGCGGCTCGTGAAGGAGTAGACGTCGTACGCATCCGGATCACGGGGGCGGGGAGTCAGGCGGGTCAATCCGCGGTTGGTGGAGAGATAGATCCTGCCGCGCGCATCCTCGAGAATCCCGTAGATGACGTTGCTGGGCAGGCGGGTCCGGCGATTCTTCTCGTCGAGGACGAGCCATCGCGGCTGTCCGGCGGAGAGATCGAGGCGGACGGCTCCGCCGTTGGTGCCGATCCAAAGGAAATGTTTTCCTCCGGACCGTGTCTCGCGCAGGGCGTTGATCCAATTGTTCCGCAGCGGCGAGGTCCGGGTATCGTAGACGGCCTGTTGGCCGGCGCTCCAACGCACCAGCCCGCCCTCGCGGGTCCCGATCCAGAGGACCGGACCGGCGGCCTCGCGAGTCTCCAGCAGGGTGTAGATCCGGCCATCCGGCAGGGTGGAATTCTCCGGCGTGAAGACCTGGCAATGCCCCGCGACACAACGTCCCAGGCCGTCGCGGGTGCCGACCCAGAGGACCGGACCGGCGGGGGTCCGGCTTTCGAGGAGCGCGAGCACCTCCGAGGCCGGCAGCCCCGAGACGGCCTTGCCAGGGCCTGCCCACCGGCCCCCCTCCCAACGAAACAGGCCGTGGGTCGTGCCCACCCACAGGACCGTTCCGTGAGGCCCCGGCGTTGTCAGGGTGAGGTTGACCTCCTCGTGTTCCAGCGGGGTGCCAGCCGAAAAGGTCCGCCAGGTCCCCGCCTCCCAGCGGGCGAGCCCCCGGCCATACGCGGAGAACCAGTAGACCGGCCGGTCGGGGGGACCGCTCTCGGCCAGGCCGTAGATCCAGGACTGCGGCAGGCCGGAATTACGATGGTCGAGGCTCCGCCACCCCAGCGGATTGAGGACGGCGATCCCCCCTGTGCTCATGCTGATCCATAGCAGAGGCCTGCCGCCGTTGCGGCTGGCGAAAAGGCGCACGACCTGATCCGACGGCAGGCTGGCGTTCTCGGTGTTGTAGACGACCCAGGCCCCACCGGTCCGGTGTGCCAGACCCCGGGACGTGCCGACCCAGAGCTCGTCTCCCATGCCGCTGTCCAGGAGGCTGAGGCTCAGCACGCGGTCGCTGGGGAGCCCCTCCTCCAGGCGCCACCGCTCGCCGTCGTACCGCGCGAGACCGCGGCCGTCGGTCGCGGCCCACAAGACCGGGCGGCCGCCGTCCCGCCCCGCGAGCAGAGCGGTCACCTCGGCGTCCGGCGGGCCATTATTCTTGGCGGTACCGCCGGCGCTGCCGGAGACACTGGCGGGAAAGGCCGTCCAGCGGCCGCCCATCCGGCGCGCCAGCCCGCGGCCCGTCCCGACCCAGAGGACCGGTCCCTGGTCCGTCTGGAGGGCGAGGAGAGACCGGATCCGTTCGTTGGGCAGGCCGGCGACCCGGGCGTCCAGCACCGTCCACGCCTTGCCGTTCCATTGCGCGAGGCCCTTGTCCGTCCCCGCCCAGATCACCGTCCGCGCGCCGTCCCTCTCCTCCGCCAGGCTGAGGATCCGGTCGGAAGGCAGGCCCGCGCTCTGGCGAAACAAGGTCCACTGGCCGTCGTGCAGCCGGGCGAGGCCGATGGTGGTCGCGAACCACATCGAGCCGTCCGCGCCGGCCAGGATGTCGTTGATGCTGTTCGACTCCTCCCGGTTCGGCATGTCGACCGTCTTCCAGAAGCGGCCGTTGTAGACCGCCGCGCCATCCTGGGTGCCGGTCCAGAGGAAGCCTCGCCCGTCGAGAGCGAAGGCCTGGGGCGTGTTCTGGGGCAGCCCCTGCTCCGAGCCGAAAAAGCGGAAGGACGGACGGCCTTCGGGGATCCCGGGGACCTTGGGAGTCCCGTCGGCGCGCGCGGGAGCCGCGGCGAGCAGAGCCAGAGCCGCTCCCGCCAGGAGGCGGAGAGAGACCCGGCTCAGGGCCGCGCAGAGCCACGCAGAAAAGCACATCGACGAGATCGACCCTCTCTCATCCAGGGAGAGACCGGTTCTGCCATGCCGCCGGCAAAGTATCTCATTACGAGAAGCGAGGCTCCATTTTCGGAGCCTTTCAGGAGGGTGTCAACCTGTTTCGCTGGGGGCCAGGGAAGATAGCCGGATGCTGATCGTTCCGAGGCGGGGCGTTCATGGCTGGGGCGATTTCGCCACCGTCCCCTTGACCGCATTCGCCCGGGCGCGGCACACGATCGGAGTCTTGGCCTCCGCGCCCAGACGCCCGCGCAACCGGTTGCCATCCGATGATCCCGGATCCGTCTCCCTCCTGCATTCCCGTCCTTACCCTGGAATCTCCGCCTCGACGAGCTGTGCCAGCAGCGTGAGCGATTCCTGCCAGCCGAGATAGCAGGCCTCGGGCGGAATGGCTTCGGGTATGCCTTCCTGCACGATGTTGAGCTCGGTGCCGCAGGATACCGGTTTCAAGGA
>JAICSG010000900.1 GCA_025937035.1 Thermoanaerobaculia bacterium
CCCGGTCCGCCCGGGCATCAATGCCCGGGCTACGAGGCAAACGAAAAGCCGGCTGAAGCCGGCTCCCAAAACGACACTCGTCGAGCCGGGTTCACCCGGCTTTTCGGTTGATTGCGTAGCCCGGGCATTGATGCCCGGGCAGGCCTCACGCCAGCGTCACATGGATTTCGCCCACCCCGCAGTCGACCTTCACCCGGCCGCGGCCCATCCCCTTGTCCCAGTTGATCTTGCGCGTGAACAGCCCCTCGCTGGAGTAGTGCCGGCCGCCCGCCGACAGGTGGGCCTCGCCGATGCCGGTGTCGATGGCCGCCGAGCCGATCGCCTCCTTCGGCAGGTTGACGTGGACCTCGCCGACCCCGAGGTCGGCGGTGACGTCCGCGGCGATCCCCTGGATGGTGAGCGAGCCGACGCCGAGGTCGGTCTTCAGCGGCAGGTTGCGCGGGACGTGGATGGTGGCGTTGACGTTCAGCCCCTTGGTGCCACCCCAATGGGGCCAGTCCTTGATCTTGACCTCGAGCTGGCCGCCCGCCGCGTTGTAGACCAGCCGCAGCCCCTTGGCGGCGTCCTCGCAGCGGCTCGACGGGTGGTCGCAGACGATCTGGACGTCGAGGTCGACCTGGCGGCCGTCGCCACCTTCGACGTGCAGCTCGCCGACGGGAAAGTCCAGGTGGATGCTGCCGGCGCTCCCCACGGGGACCTGCTGCCGGAACGAGCGGACGACCTCCTTGGCGCTGGCGGGCAGGGCCCAGAGCAGCACGGCCAGGCCTATGGTGAAGACAATCAGAGCGGTCTTTTTCATGATCTTCCCTCCGTTACGCCTGTCCCTACGAGGGGAGCCGCGATAAGGTTCCAGGCGGACGGCATCGATTTTGCCGAGGATTCCGGACATGGAGCCCCAGACCGCCACCTTCCAGGAAGCCCGCATCGGGGACCGCCCCATCCGCGACCTCGGCCTGACCATCGCGGGGACGCTCCTGGAGCCGGTGATCGCGGAGTTCGAGGGGGAGCTGGCGGCGGCCGGCATCCGCCGGGTGCGCCCCCGGTTCTATCTCTCGACCGAGTGGGGGGTGCCGTTCGGGACGGTGGCGATCGCCATCCCGTTCTATCTGGCGCGGGCGGATCTGACGGCGCTCCACGCCGAGCGGACGGGGCACGTCGAGGGGCTCGGCCGCTGGGAGCTCCTCCGCTATCTGCGGCACGAGATGGGGCACGTGGTGAATTACGCCTACAAGCTCTACGAGCGGGAGGGGTGGGTGCGCCAGTTCGGCCCGATCACCCGGCCCTACCGGGAGGAGTACCGTCCGGAGCCGTTCAGCCGCCGCTACGTCCGCCACCTGCCGGGCTGGTACGCGCAGAAGCATCCGGACGAGGACTGGGCGGAGACCTTCGCCGTCTGGATGACCCCCGGGCTCGACTGGGGGAGTGAGTATGCGGGCTGGCCCGAGGCCCTCGCCAAGCTGGAGTATTGCGACCGCCTGATGGCCGGGCTGCGGCAGGCCGATCCGCTGGTGACGGACGACGAGCTCGACGAGGACGTCTCGGAGATCCCCTATACGATCGACCAGTACTACAAGGGCTGGGAGATCGAGGCCGGCGATTTTTCGGGACAAATGCCGCCCGTGGATGGCTCGCTGCGGGCCATCTTCGAGGACTGGGGAAGGCCGGAGGATCTCTCGACGGACGCGCCGCGCCGGCCCGCCGCGGAGCTGATCCGCCGCCTGGCCCGCGATCTCCCGGCGGACGTCTACCGCTGGACCGGCCACTTCCCCGAGCGCACCCGCCTCCTCCTGCGCCACTTGGCCGAGCGGGCCGACGCGCTGGAGCAGGTCTACCCGCAAGACCGCGAGACCCCGGCGATCATCGCCCTGACGACGCTGGTCACGGCGCTGGCGATGAATCATGTGCACCGGGGGAGCTATATAGCCTGATATGGAAGCGCTTCTTTTTGTCGGCATCCAGGGCGCCGGCAAGTCCACGTTCTATCAGCAGCGGTTTTTCGACACGCACATCCGGATCAGCCTGGACATGCTGAAGACCCGCTACCGGGAGCAGGTCTTCCTCCAGGCCTGCATCCTGGCCAGACAGCCGTTCGTGGTGGACAACACCAACGTCCTGGCGGCGGAGCGCGAGCGGTACATCGCGCCGGCGAAGGCGGCCGGGTTCCGGATCGTGGGGTACTACTTTCCGGTGCCGGTGCGGCACGCCATCGGGCGGAACCAGAAGCGGGAAGGCAAGAAAAAGATCCCGGTCCAGGGCATCCTGGGGACCCAGAAGAAGCTCCAGCCGCCCCGCCGCGAGGAAGGGTTCGACGCTCTGTACTGCGTGACGGTCACCGAGGCGAACGAATTCGTGGTGGAGGATTGCGAAGCCTAGCCGGACCGTGCGAAACTCCAG
>JAICSG010001218.1 GCA_025937035.1 Thermoanaerobaculia bacterium
CATGGCGAGGAACAGGCCAGATCGCGGCAGGGCTTCTATGCCCGGCTCGACCGCGGCTACGAGCGGCTGCTGCGCTACACCCTGGCCCACCGGCGGGCCGCGGCGCTGATCTGCCTGGGGGTGATGCTCGCCTCGATCCCGCTCTACAAGCTGGTGAAGGTGGAGTACATCCCGAGCGACGTCGACGAGTCGCAGTTCGAGATCTCCGTCCGGGGTCCCGAGGGGATGAGCCTCGCCGCCATCGACGAGGCCATGCGGGCGATCGAGGCGGACCTCAAGCAGGTGCACGGCATCCGCAGCGTGCTGGCCACGGCGGGCGGCGGCTTCCTGGGCGGGGTGAACCAGGGGAACGTCTTCGTGCGCATCGCCCCCAGCGAGGAGCGGAAATTCTCCGTCAGCCGCTTCCTGGGAGGCTTGATCCGGCTCGACCCGGGGGCCGCCTTCCGCGACAACTACAGCCAGCAGGAGGTAATGACGGACGTGCGCGCGCGCCTGGCGAAGTATCGGGACCTGCGCTGCGCGGTGCGGAACATCCAGTCTTTCAACATCGGGGGCGGCGGCTTCGAGATCGACTTCGCCCTGCGCGGCCCCGACCTCCAGGCGCTGGCCTCCTACGCCGAGCAGCTCCGCCTGAAGTCCAAGGAGCTGGGCGGCATCGTGGACGCCGACACCACGCTCAAGCTCGACCGTCCCGAGCTGCGGGTGCAGGTCGACCGCGACCGCGCCGCCCGGCTGGGGGTGGACATGTCGGACGTGGCCAACGCCCTGCAGCTCATGGTGGGGGGCGACGACCAGGTCTCCCGCTTCCACGATCCGGACGTCAACGACGACTACGACATCCAGCTTCGGCTGGCCGAGGGGCAGCGCAACGATCCCCAGGCGATCCTCGGCCTCTACGTGCCGGGCAAGGACGGCAAGCTCTACCAGCTCGGCAACTTCGTGACCCTGAAGGAGGAGACCACGGCCTCCCGCGTCGATCGCCTCGATCGCCAGCGGCAGGTGAGCCTGCGCGCCGGGATCGCGCCCGGCTACGCGCTGGCGGACCGTCTGGAGGCGCTTCAGCAGGCGGTGAAGGAGATGAACCTCCCCCCCACCTACACGACGGCGGTGGGTGGCCGGGGCAAGGAGCTGGCGCGCACCTTCGGCGAATTCATCTGGGCGCTCACGCTGTCGATCATCTTCATGTACATGATCCTCGCCTCGCAGTTCGAGAGCGTGGTGCATCCGTTGACCATCCTGCTCTCGCTGCCCCTGGCGGTGCCGTTCGCCCTGCTCTCCCTGTGGGCCACGCACAACACGCTGAACCTCTACTCGGCGTTGGGCATCCTGGTGCTGTTCGGGGTGGTGAAGAAGAACGCCATCCTGCAGATCGACCACATGAACAACCTGCGCTCGCAGGGGATGGACCGTCTGGCGGCGATCCTCCAGGGGACCCGGGACCGGCTGCGGCCGATCCTGATGACCACCCTGGCGCTGGTAGCCGGCATGCTCCCGCTCGCTGTGGGCACCGGTCCGGGCGCCGAGGAGCGGCGGGCGATCGCGGTGGTGGTGATCGGCGGCCAGAGCCTCTC
>JAICSG010000540.1 GCA_025937035.1 Thermoanaerobaculia bacterium
GTAAGCCCGGGCCAGCGCCTTCGGCCCACCCGCTACCGTTACTGCCGCCTCCGGCTCGATGGGGAGCACCGCGTCGAGGGCCCTGAGCTGGCTCAGCAGGGCGCTGTGCAGGCCCGCGGAGATGGCGCCCACTCCGGGTAGCCCGGCGCCCTGGCCGACCTCTACGGCCGGGACCACCACGTAGAGGGGCTTGGGCCTGGGTACGAACGCGAACGGTCCGAACAGGTGCCAGGCGATTCCAAGACCGGCGGCCAGCAGCACCGCGGCGGCGGTCAGGATCAGCCAAACCTTTGAACGTCTTTGTAGGGGCGACCCTATGTGGTCGCCCTGGGGGGCAGGGCGGCCACGCAGGGCCGCCCCTACAGGATTCTCCTCCGGGCTGGTCCCCGCGGGCTCCATCGGAGCCGTGGCCGCCAGGGACGCGGGGGCGGCGAAGGGCTCCTGCCAGGTCGTCTGTCCTGCCGTCTCCTGGAGGTGGAAGGAGTCGTTGATCTTCGCCAGCTCCGCCACTATCCAGCGAGTATTGGCGGGCCGCAGCAGCGGGTCTTTCTGCAGCAGGTTGTCCACCAGCCGGGAGAGCGGAAGAGGGATGGCGGGGCGGATCTCCGAGACCGGCCGCTGCCGGTGGCTGCAGACCCGCGTCAGGGTCTCCAGGGCCGTCGGACCTTGGAAAGGCGACTGGCCGGTCAGCATCTCGTAGAGCAGGACGCCCAGGGAGAAGAGGTCCGAGCGCTGATCAAGAGAGAGGCCGTGGGCCTGCTCCGGCGACATGCACCGGTAGGTGCCGATCACCGCGTCCGTCTGGGTCAGAGGGGGACCGCCTTCGAGGCTCCGGGCCAGGCCGAAGTCCAGGATCTTGGCGTGCCCCTCCGGCGTGACCATGACGTTCTCGGCCTTGAGGTCCCGGTGCAGGATCCCCCGCTCGTGCGCCGCTCCGAGCCCCTCCGCGATCTCGCGGCCGAGCAGAACGCCCATCGCCACGTCCAGCGGGCCCCGGTGCAGGAGGCGGGAGAGGGGCTCGCCCTGCACCAGCTCCATGACGATCGCCTCGCTCTCGCCATGCTCGACGATGTCGAAGACCTGGACCACCAGCGGATGGCTGAGGCCGGCGGCGGCGCGCGCCTCGCGGCGCAGCCGCTCCCGCGCCCGGGAGTCCCCCGAGGACTCGGGACGGATGAGCTTCACCGCCACCGAGCGCTCGAGCCGCTCATCGTAGGCCCGATAGACCTCGCCCATGCCGCCGGCGCCGAGGCGCTCCTCGATGCGGTAAGGGCCGATGGCCCGGGGGGCGCGCGGATCCAGCAGGGGCTCGGCCATGTCACCTCGCGCCGAGGCCGAGCTGGGTCATCCGGATCTGGAGGCCCCGCTTGGACACTTCGAGTCTTTCCACCATCACGTCGAGATCCCCACCGGCCTGCGCGAGGCACGCCTCGATCTCCTGCCGGGTGAGGTCGGCGGCCTTGCGGATTTTGGTGCTTTTCTCGATTTTAGCGTAAAGCGACGGCCGTGAGATGCCGAGCGCCTCGGCCGCCGGTTGCGGACGCCACCGGTGGGCCCGCAACGCCGCCAGCAGCTCCTCCTCGCCGACCTCCTCCGGATTGCGATAAGGCTTCCGGGGGGCCCGTTTCGGCTCGGGGGGAGCCGCGGGGTAGGAGTCGGTGACGACGTCCGGAACGGGCCTAACGGCCTCCCGCAGGGCGGACTCCACCTGCACCCACATCCCTTCCTCGCCGGCGTCGCGGCCCGCGAGCACGAGCTGGCGCACCACGTTGCGGAGCTGGCGAATGTTGCCGGGCCAGTCGTAGTCGGCGAGATAGGCCACCAGGGGGGCCGGCACCCAGGGGCGGCTGGAGGGGAGGAGGCGATCCGCTTCCCCGAGCTCGCCGAGCTCCTGGCGCAGGAAGTGGAGCAGCAGCAGGCCGAGGTCCTCCCGCCGGCGGCGCAGCGGCGCGGCCTGAATCTGATAGCCACCCAGCCGGTGGAGGAGCGGCGCGCGGAAGCGGCCGGCGGTCACGTCGTCCTCCAGGCGGGCGTCGGTGGCGGCGATCCAGCGGACGTCCACCTGCCGGGGGGTGCCGCCCACCGGCTGGATCTCGCCTGTTTCGAGGGTGCGCAGGAGGAGCACCTGGACCTCGGGCGGGGTCTCGCCGATCTCGTCGAGGAAGAGCGTGCCGCCGTGGGCACGGACGAAGTACCCCTCCCGCGGACGGTCCGCGCCGGTGAACGCTCCCCGCGCGGCTCCGAACAGCTCGGCGGCGGCCAGGCTCGCCGGCACCGCCCCCAGGTTCACGGTCAGATAGGGGCTCTGAGAGCGCGGGCTCGCCTGGTGCAGGGCGCGGGCGATCAGCTCCTTGCCGGTGCCGGTCTCGCCGCGGATCAGCACCGGCGTGGCCACCGGCGCCACGCGGAGGATCTCGCGGCGCAACTGGAGGGCGGCCGGCCCCTCGCCGACCAGGCCGAACCGGGGGAGCCCCGTGGGGGAGACCGGATGGAGGAGAGAGAGCAGGAGGACCACCCGGTTGGCGAGGAGGAGGACGACGCCGCGCTCGACCTCGTCCGCGGAAAAGATCCTCTCCTCGGCCACGTGCTCGCCGTTGGCCGCCACGGGGGTCCTGCTGCCGGCGCGCACCAGACGGACGGAGCCCGGCTCGGGCCCGGGCAGCAGACGGAGCGGCTGGCGGCTCAGGTAGGCGTCTTCCAGGGGGCGCCGGACTGGGCGGTCCGGCGGCGCGAAGTCCGGCTGGCTCCGGGAGAGGAGCTCCTCGCGGCCGCTCGGGAGGCCCGGGAGCCGGGCGCGCTCCCCTGTCCGTTCCAGGTCGGGGTGGTAGAGCAGCGTCAGCCCGGGAACGAGCAGGGACGCGGCCGTCTGACGCTGATAGCCGCTGGCGCGGGTATCGGCCTCCAGCGGGTGCCCGGAGCACCCATTGTCGTCTGGCATGAAGGGATTCTAACGAAAAAAGGCCCGGGCGTTGCCGCCCGGGCCTTCCTGTCAGGTGGGAGAGGACAAGTCTACGGAGTGATCTGAACCGGCCCCGCGTTGGAGTAGGCGGCGAAGCCGTAGGTGTTCATGGTGGCCGGCGTGGCGCCGTCCTTCACCCAGATGATGATCTCCCAGGTAGCGACGTCGCCCGCGGTCGGGGTCCAACTGAAGGTGTTGCTCGACTGCCAGTTGGGAGCGGTCACGTCCGGGGTCCAGGTCGACGTCCCGGCGATGCGCCGGAAGAACGCGTACTTGGTGGTCGCCGGGTTGCCGCCGCTGGCGGTCGCCGTCCAGTTGATGGTGGTGCCGTACCGCGACGACGACGGGCTCGGGGTGACCGAGAGGCTCAAGGGGGCCGTGACCAGCAGGGTCCCCGCGTTGTAGTAGGCCCCGTACCCGTAGGTGTTCTGAGTGGACGGCGTGTAGGCGTCCTTGACCCAGATGATGATCTCCCAGGTACCGGTGTCGGCCGAGGTCGGGGTCCAGCTCATGACGTTGCTGGTCTGCCAGGCCGCGGCGGTGACGTCCGGGGTCCACGGCGTGGTCCCGAGACGGCGTCGGAAGAAGGCGTACTGGAAGGTCCCCGCGGTGCCGCCGCTGGGAGTGGCCGTCCAGTTGACGGTCGTTCCATAGACGGCCGACGACGGGCTGCCGGTCCCCGTGAGGCTGATGGGGTTGTAGACCTGGACCGTTCCCGCGTTGACGTAGGCGGCGTAGCCGTAGGTGTTCTGGTTGGCCGGGGTGGCGCCGTCCTTCACCCAGAAGATGATCTCCCAGGTGCCGGCGTCGGCCGCGGTCGGGGTCCAGTTGACGGTGTTGCCGGTCTGCCAGTTGGCGGCGGTGACGTCCGGGGTCCACGGCGTGGTCCCGGCGCGGCGCCGGAAGAACGCGTACCTGGTGGTCGACGGGTTGCCAC
>JAICSG010001239.1 GCA_025937035.1 Thermoanaerobaculia bacterium
CGATCTGATCGCCCTCCTGGGGACCTTTGCCTTCGGCACCTTCGGGGCGGCCCTGGCGCCGGCCCTGGCCGTGGGGCTCAACTGGCGGCGGGTGACCGCGGCGGCGGCCACCGCCTCGGTGGTCACCGGCACGGCGCTCAACCTGGGGCTGGAATTCCTGGCCCGCCAGACGTTCTTCCCCGCGCTCCCGAAGCCGCCGCTGCCGCCGGGAGCGCTCCCCACAGCGGTATCGCTGGCGGCCTCCTTCGCCGTCCTGCTGGCGGTGACGGCCTGGACCGGGCGGCGGGAGCCGGCCCTTCCCGAGGACATCTCGGCGGTGATGGAGGCCTGATTGATCCCCCAAAAAAACAGCATCCGTTTCCTGGTCAATCCCTCTGCCGGGCGAGGCACGGGCAGAGCGAATCTCGACCGCCTCCGGGTCCTGGCCTCGAAGCTAGGGGCGGGGCTCTGCGTCTCGCGCAAGGTCTCGGATCTCGCCGAGCAGGCCCGCCGGGCGGCCGGGGACGGAGTGGAGCGGCTGCTCGTGGCGGGCGGGGACGGCACCATGCACCATGCCATCCAGGGCCTGGCCGGCACCGCCTGCGCCCTGGGGGTGATTCCCCTCGGCAGCGGCAACGACCTCGCGGGCACCCTGGGAGTCCCTCCCGACCTGGAGGTCGCCGTGGAGCGCGCGATGAGCGGCCAGATCCGCCGCATCGACCTCGCCCGGGTGGGGGAGACCTATTGCGTGGGCTACGCCGGGGTGGGCTTCGACTCCGAGGTCACCCGCTACGCCAACGAGACGAAATTCCTGCGGGGCCCCCTGATCTATTTCTACTCCGTGATCCACACCCTGATCACCTTCGTGCCGCCGCGGATGCGGGTGGTCTGGGACGGCGGCGAATTCGAGGGGAAGGTGATGTTCACCGTGGTCAACAACCTCCCCCGCTTCGGCGGGGGGATGCGGATCGCCCCCGACGCGCGGATCGACGACGGGCTGCTCGACCTGGTGATCGTCAAGGAGATTCCGAAGAGCACCCTCCTCTCGGTCTTCCCCAAGGTCTACAACGGCAAGCACGTCGGCCACCCGGCGGTGCGCATGGCGCGCACCACCCGGGCGGAGATCACGATCGACCGCACCATGACCCTCTACGGAGGCGGCGAGCCGCTCCAGGAGGTCAGGGCGGGGGAGCCGGTGGTGGTGGAGGTGGTGCCCGGCGGGCTGGCGGTGGTTACCCCCCGACCTTGAATTCCACCCCCTGCGCCAGGGGCAGGTCGGTGCCCCAGTTGAGGGTGCAGGTCTGGCGGCGCATGTAGGCCTTCCAGGAGTCGGAGCCGGCCTCGCGGCCGCCGCCGGTCTCCTTCTCGCCGCCGAAGGCGCCGCCGATCTCGGCTCCCGAGGTGCCGATGTTCACGTTGGCGATGCCGCAGTCGCTCCCGGTGGCGGCCAGGAACCGCTCGGCCGCGCGCATGTTGAGCGTGAAGATGGCCGAGGAGAGCCCCTGCGGCACGTCGTTGTGGACCCGGATCGCCTCGTCGAGATCCTCGAATTCCA
>JAICSG010000462.1 GCA_025937035.1 Thermoanaerobaculia bacterium
GGATGCCGGAGCGCTGATCGCGGCGCGCGCCGTCCAGGGGATCGCCGCGGCGCTGATGGTGCCGGGGAGCCTGGCTCTCCTCTCGGCCTCGTTCGACGAGAAGCGCCGGGGGAAGGCGATCGGTACCTGGTCCGGCTTCGGCTCGATCACGGCGGCGGTGGGGCCGCTGCTCGGCGGCTGGCTGATCGATCACGTTTCGTGGCGTTGGGTGTTCTTCCTCAATCTGCCGCTGGCCGCGGCGGTGATCCTGATCTCCCTCCGCTTCGTGCCCGAAAGCCGCGACGAGCAGGACGCCGGGCGGCTCGACCTCGCGGGAGCCCTGCTCGCCACCCTGGGGCTGGGCGGCGTGACGTTCGGCCTGATCGAGTCCCAGCACCGGGGCTGGAGCGATCCGTGGGTGGTGGGCTCGCTCCTCCTGGGAGGCGCGGCGCTGGCCGGATTCCTCGCCGTGGAAGCCCGGTCCGCGGCGCCCATGATGCCCCTCTCGCTCTTCCGCTCGCGGACCTTCACCGGCGCCAACCTCCTGACCCTGTGGCTCTACGCCGCCCTGGGCGGAACGCTGTTCTTCCTGCCGTTCGATCTGATCCAGGTGCGCGGGTATTCGGCCACGGCCGCGGGCGCGGCGCTGCTGCCGTTCGTCCTGCTGATGTTCACCCTCTCGCGATGGTCCGGCGGGCTGGTGGACCGCTACGGCGCCCGGCTGCCGCTGATCGTGGGGCCGGCCGTCGCCGCGGCCGGGTTCGCCCTGCTCGCCTGGCCCGGGCTGGGAGGCAGCTACTGGACGGCGTTCTTTCCGGCCATCCTGGTCCTGGGGTTGGGGATGGCGATCAGCGTGGCGCCGCTCACCACCACGGTGATGGGAGCGGTGGAGGAGCGCCACGCCGGTGTCGCGTCCGGCATCAACAACGCCGTCTCCCGCTGCGCCGGGCTCCTGGCCGTGGCCGGTCTGGGCATTTTGATGCTGAGCCTCTTCGAGCGGGGCCTGGACCGCCGGCTCGACGGCATCGGGATGCCTCCCGCGGCCCGGCAGGCCATCGAGGGTCAGAAGGAGCGGCTGGCCGCCCTGGCGATCCCCGCCGGGCTTGACGGACCGGCGCGAGCGCGGGCGCGGTCCGCGGTGGGCCGCGCCTTCCTGGACGGCTTCCGTGGGGTGATGGGCGCCGCGGCGGGGCTCGCCCTGCTGGCCTCGCTCAGCGCGGCGGGGCTGATCCGCGATCAGAAGGTGTAGGTGCCGCGGGACAGGACTCGCGGTCCGGCCAGAATTCCCCTATACTCTTCGCCCCGAGCTCTAAAAGAAAGTGCCAGCACCGATGCTTCGCCGTCTGTTCTTCCTCGCGTCCATCCTCCTGCCAGCCCTGGCCTGCAACTCCACCAATCCCGTCGAGCCCCCGCCGCCCGGCGGCTCCGGAAACGGGTCGGGCACCGTGCTGGTCTCGATCAAGTCGGACCGCGGCCAGGTCGAGGCGGGCTCGGTGGCGGGGGCCAACCTCACGGTCACCGCCTCGGAGAACGGCGCGCCGGTGGCGGACGGCACGGAGGTCACGCTCAGCACCAACCTGGGGAGCTTCGGGGTGGACGGCGCGGGCAAGCCGCTGCAGCTGGTCAAGAAGACGCTCTCCGGCGGGAGCGCCACGGCGCCGTTCTACGCCGCCTCGTCGGACCTGGGAACGGCCAACATCCTGGCCCAGGTCGGCACCAGCGTGGGCAAGGTCAACCTTCCCATCGTGGCCGCTTCGGCTCCGCCGATGGCGGATTTCTCGTTCCAGGTGAGCGCCCTCTCGGTGCTCTTCCAGGACGCCTCGACGGGGACCCCGACCTCCTGGACCTGGGACTTCGGCGACGGCGCGACCACCATGAAGCAGAACCCGGCGCACAGCTACGCGGTCGCCGGCACGTATACGGTCTCGCTGACGGTGATGAACGCGAGCGGCCAGTCGAGCACCAAGCGCCAGTTCGTGACCGTCACCGCGGGCGACCCCCTGCTCGCCGCCTTCACCTTCGCGGCGAACGGCCTGAAGGTGCTGTTCATGGACGCGTCCATCGGCACCCCCACGAGCTGGGTCTGGCACTTCGGGGACGGCTCCGGTCCGGTCTCCACGCGCAACCCCAGCCACACCTACGCCGCGGCCGGCACCTATACCGTGACGCTGACCGTCACCAACGCCTTCGGGGTGAGCGCCAGCACGAGCCAGTTCGTGACCGTCTCCCTGGGCAGCCCCCCGGCGGCGGACTTCACCTTCCAGTCCTCGGGTCTCAACGTCGCCTTCCTGGACGCCTCGACCGGCAGCCCCACGAGCTGGAGCTGGGATTTCGGCGACGGCTCGTCGAGCACCGCCCAGAACCCCCGGCACACCTACGCGGCGGCGGGGACCTACAACGTGACCCTCACCGTCGCCAATTCGGCGGGGTCGTCCTCGAAAACCAAGCTCGTGACGGTCTCTCAGGGCGATCCCCCGGTGGCGGACTTCGCCTTCCAGGCGACCGGCCTCAGCGTGGCCTTCGCGGACCAGTCGACGGGCAATCCCACGAGCTGGAGCTGGGACTTCGGGGACGGCTCGAAGAGCACCCAGCAGAACCCCAGCCATACCTACGCCAAGGCGGGCACCTACGCGGTGGTCCTCACCGCGAGCAACGCCGCCGGCTCGGGGAGCAAGACCAAGCTGGTCACCGTCACCGCCACCAAGCCGCCGGTGGCCGCCTTCTGCTATCAGAGAAACAAGCTGCAGGTGGTCTTCACGGATACCTCGAGCAACAGCCCTACTTCCTGGCAGTGGGATTTCGGGGATTGCGTGAGCCCGGCGTCCTGCCTGGTCTTCAGCCAGAACCCCTCGCACACCTACGCGGCGGCGGGGGCCTATACGGTCACCCTCACCGTCTCCAACGAGGGCGGCCAGAGCACGCTGAGCAAGGTCGTCACGGTCGACACCTCGACCGTGGACCCCTCACCGGTCTGCAACTGAGCGGGCGCCGGCCAGCTTCTCGTTGAACGAGCGCAGGAAGGGCACGTCCGGCTTGTAGTAGAAGGTCCCGATCGGGCAGGCCTCCTTGAGGCCGCAGAGGGAGTCGACCGTGCGGTCCGCCCCCTCGTCGTGCCGCCAGCCCGGCCCCTCGCGGAGGATGCGGGAGAGCTCGGCGCGGAAGCGGTTGTAGGCCTCGCCGTGCCAGACCTCGCGCACGGTCTGGCGGTAGACGTTCCCCAACTCCTTGCCTTGCAGGATGCAGCAGGGGGCCACCGCGCCGGTGGTGCGGACGACCATCGAGTGCCAGCCGATCAGGCAGTAGCTCTCCAGCCCCTCGCTGGCCCGCGACGCCCGCCGCAGGCGCAGGTGGTCGCGGAAGTGGCCGATCTTCTCCGGCAGGGTGAAGCCGTCGCGCAGCAGGAAGCGGGCGGCCTTGGCGGGCAGGGAGAGGCGCGAGCGCTCCAGGCTCAGCCGGTGGCTCATCTCAGCCACCCGCGCGGAGAGGTCCTGCTCGAAGCTGTTGATGGTGCCGATCGTGCGGTACTCGTCGATCCGCAGGATCTCCTCGTAGAGCCCCATCATCTCGTCCGTCTCGGCCTTGGTCATCCGCTTCTCCGGCGGCAGGAAGGCGAGGCCGTTGAACAGGATGCGGTCGACCCCCATCTCCTTGGCCAGCCGGTACATGGCGGGGATCTGCCGATAGTTCTCCTTCCAGACCAGGAACTGGAGGAGGATCAGGGGGCTCCGGGATTTGCGGGCTCGCCGCAGGGCGATCAGCGCCTTGACGTTGTCCACCACCCGCTGGAAGTTGCGGGGGTTGGTCTGCATCATCGCGGCGTAGCTCGCCTCGTCCGCCGTGTTGAGGCTGACCGTGACCTGGTCGCAGGTGTCGGCCAGCAGCTCCGCGACCTCCGTGCGCAGCAGGACGGCGTTGGTGGTGACGTTCTCGATCGGCAGGCCGCTCGTCCGGATCGCCCCCAGGAAGTCTTTGATCTTGCGATGGAAGAGGGGCTCGCCGCCCCCGGCCAGCCGGAGCGAGCGCGTGCCGGCCTCCCGCAATTCCCCGAGCAGCTCCGCGAAGCGGGGCATCGGGACCTCGTCCGTGCCCCGGAGCGCGGCGGTCGAGCAGAAGAAGCAGTCGATGTTGCAGCGGTCCGCGGGGTGGATCTCCACGTGATACGGACCGCCATGGGCGACGCCGTCCTCGATCCCCCGCAGGATCGCCTGCTTGTCTTCCGGGGTCAGGTACTTCCAGCCGAGCTCGCTCATCGCAGGGGAAGCATATGCGATCAAGAGGGCGGAGCGCTGGCCCTGAGCTCAAGGGGCGAGGCGCCGCAGGGTCTCGTTGAAGGTGCGCAGGAAAGGGGTGTCCGGGTAGTAATAGAAGGAGCCGATCGGGCAGCCCCCTCGTGGACCGCA
>JAICSG010000446.1 GCA_025937035.1 Thermoanaerobaculia bacterium
ATGAAGGCGAAGGAGGGGGACCGGACGTACGACGTCGTCTTCGCCGCCAGCACGTCGATCCTCCCCAGGGTGAGCCTGACGAACAATCCCAAGTATCCGGAGATCGCGGAGGACTACGCGAAGACCTTCCGGATTCTCAAATCCCTTCCGTGCGACGTCTTCCTCTCCTCGCATGCCTCGTTCTACGGCGGGCTCGCCAAGGCGGACCGGCTGCGGAAAGGGGCGAAGGAGAATCCGTTCGTCGATCCGCGGGGGTACAAGGATTACGTGGCGCGGGGGGAGAGGAAGTATTTGGAGCAGGTGCGGGCGGAACGGGCGAAACCGTGAGCCCGCCCGGGCCACCGGGTCGAGGAGGGCAGAGACAGAGGGAAGGGATGGTGGGGCGCCACCTGCTGTGGCGCCCCGGAAAAGCCATCTAGCAGATGGTGGGCTTCGTCGTCTTGTTGTACCCGCCGGCCACGTGCTCGAGGTTCTTGTCCTCGAGCTTCTCGAGGTACTGCAGCGTCTCCTTCGCCAGGTCCAGCTTCTTCATCTGCTTTTTCATGACTTCTCCCTGGTGTAGTTGCCGGGGAATCGCCCCCGGCGGCGCCTTACCACGTCCTAAAGCGCTGCCACGAGGCCGGAGCGGTCAGCCGACAGCTCCTGGATCGTGCAGTCACATCAACCAAAGTGCCTTCACGGCGGAAAAACGAGCCGCCCGATAAGACAACGCCGGGGAGACGGCCCGGCGTACCGGGGACCCGCCCGCCAGCACTTCAGGATGGGCTAGAATGCCCGGGCCAGGGATGGTTCCTGGTGCTACAAAGGGGATACCCATGAAGAAGCAACTCAAGAAACTGAAGCTCGCGAAGGAGACGGTGCGGAGTCTGGAAACCCTGAAAAACGTCGGAGGCGGGACCGGGTATCCCATCACTGATCAAAGCTGCAACGTCTTCTGCCAGAACGAGCCGCTTACCCCTTACAATTGCGCCTGACCCGACACCAACAATGCGCGTCGAGAGCTCCTCGACGCGTTTTGTCTTTTCCCGGCCGCCGTTTTCACCTGCCCGGCGGCCTTGCAGTCTTCCCGAACGCTTTTTTTGTCTTCCCGGGCGGCTGTCCAGCGTTCCCGGACGGCCATCCAAGCTTCCCGGCGCTCCGGATGCGTTCCCGGATCGCCATCCAGTCTTCCCGGGTCATCATCCTGTCTTCCCGGCTGCTTATCCTTCGCTCCCGGGACGTCATCCTGACGATCCAGGGCGCCGGGCAAGCAAAAAAGCCGGCATCCTGGCTTCGAAGACGCGCATCCACGGCTCAGGAAGCGCCATCCAGGGATTGAAACCCTTATCCCGCCTTGAAAACGCGTTCGGGAGGACTCAATTTCAGTTGCGCATGGGATCGTAGCCGGTATCCTTAGATAATTTATCTCTGCCCTTCGAAAATCTTTCTCACCGTCCCGATCGTATCCGCCTCCACCGCCGTCTTATCCTCCCGGTACCGCTTCACCCGGGCGAAGCGGAGGGCCATGCCTCCGGGGTATTGCGGGCTTTCCTGGACATCGCTGAAGGCGACCTCCACCACCAACTCGGGGCGGACGTAGACGGTCCAGGAGTCGGTGCCCAGCGCCAGCTCCTGGAGCTTCTTCGTCTGCCAGGC
Organism: Thermoanaerobaculia bacterium; assembly: GCA_025937035.1. GTDB lineage: Bacteria > Acidobacteriota > Thermoanaerobaculia > Multivoradales > UBA5704 > DATARR01. The sequence goes on from JAICSG010000446.1 coordinate 1,636, forward strand.
GAGCATCTCGTCGGTCAGGCCCTTGAAGGTCTTGCCGAGCATCACGAAGCCGCCGTTCTCGGGATCACGGGCTCCGAGATGGAGGTTCGAGAGCCAGCCCTGCCGCCGGCCGTGGCCCCATTCGGCGGCGAGGATCACCAAGTCCAGCGTGTGCGCGGGCTTGACCTTGAGCCAGGAGTAGCCGCGCCGGCCCGCCTCATAAGGCGAGTCGATGTCCTTGGCCATGATCCCCTCGTGGCCGCGGGAGAGCGCCTCCTCGAAGAAAGCGTCCGCCTCCTCGGCGTTGGACGTGATGAGGCGCGGCACGGTGAGCCCCGGTACGGCCTCTTCCAGGGCCGCGAAGCGCTCGCCGGCGGTGCGGTCGATCAGGTCCTGGCCGTCGAGGTGGAGGAGGTCGAAGAAGAAGGGGGTGAGCGGGAGCTCGCCGCGCAGACGGGCGACGTCGAGCTTGCGGCCGAAGCGGCGCATGGTGACCTGGAAGGGGTGGGGAGAGCCGTCCGGACGCAGGGCGATGGTCTCGCCGTCGAGGAGGAGCTGGCGCGCGGGGAGGGCCTGGACGGTCTCGACCAGCTCGGGCACGGCTTGCGTGACCTCGTTGCCCCGGCGGGAGTAGACGCGGACCTCGTCCCCCGCCTTGTGGACCTGGACGCGGGCGCCGTCGAGCTTGAGCTCCAGCGCGGCCTCGCCCAGACGGTCGAGCGCCTCGGAGACGTCCCCGGCCGGTTGCGCGAGCATCGGCTGGAGCGGCCGGAAGAGCTGCAGCCCGAAACGCGCGAGGCCCGGCCGGCCGGCGGTCAGCACGGCCCGGGCCACCTCCGGCAGCTCTCCCGCCAGCATGAGGGCCCGGCGCACCTCGTCCGCCGGCACCTCCGCCGCGGCGGCCAGCGCCTCGGCCATCAGGCCGGCGAGGGCCCCCTGGCGGAGCTCGCCGAAGATGAGGCGCACGAGGAAATCCTGCTCTTCGCGGGTGGCGCGGGCGAGAAGCCCCGAGAGGAGCCGGCCGCGCTCGGCCGTGGAGCCGGAGCCGGTCGTGCCGGCGATGCGCTCGAAGGCCGCGTCCACCTCACTGAGGGTGAGCGAGGGCTCGGCGGCGGCCGTCTCCGGCATGGCATTCCGGATCGCGGAGCCTCCGAGGCCGATCCGCCCCTGCCGGAGATGGCCGGAGAGGAAGGCCACGGCGATGTCGATCTCCTCGGGCGCGAGGCGCCGCAGGAGGTCGCCCAGCACGGAGATCTTCTCCAGGCGGGACCGGGTCTCGGAGACCCGGCGGGAGGCGATGACGAGGTCGGCGAGGCGCATGGAGGGCTCCAGAGCCGGAGGGGTCGGGCTCCGGAGCCCCATCGTATCGGATACGGGGGTCAGAAGCTTCTCAGGATGCCTCCGAGGTCCTGTCCGATAAAGCGGAGATTGATACCCATGTCCCTCTTGTACGCCTTGGCAGCGGGGAGGGGGGCGCTGAGACTAGAATCGGCCTATGGAGGAGGTCGAGGACTACTACCACAGCGTTCTCCCCTTCTACGACGCCGAGCTGGCCGACCGTGGGGATGGGGAGCTCTGGGCCTGGGCGGCGAGCACGCCGCCGGGCTGCCGGGTGCTGGAGCTGGGAGCCGGCACCGGACGGGGTACGGCATTTCTGGCCCGCACCGCGGGCCGGATCGTGGCGCTGGAGCTGGCCCCGGAGATGATCGCGGTGGCTCACCGGAAGCTCGCCGGAGCCTCCAACGTCTGGCTGGTGGCCGCGGACATGCGGTGGTCGCCGCTGCGGCCCCGCTTCGATCTGGTGGCCGCGATCGACGATCCGTTCGTCCACCTGACCGCGGACGAGGACCGTGAGCACGCCTTCGCCACCGCCGCCGGCCATCTCGTGCCGGGCGGGCGATTTCTCCTCGACGCGGCCTGGTTTTCGCCGGACCAGCGGCACGCGGCGGGGAATCCCGAGGGGCTGGTCAAGGAGAATCCGGGCCGCGGCGGCTTGAGCGTGCGGGAGACCTGGCGGTGCGATCCCACGGCCCGGCTGTGCACGGCGAGCTATGAATATTTCGTCCGGGGCCGGCGGGTGCGGGAGGCCTCGTTTCCGGCCCGCCTGTGGTCGCGGGAGGAGCTCGAGCACCGCGCCCGCGCCGCCGGCCTCCAGATCGCCCATCTCTGGGGAGATTACGACCGCCGTCCCTGGGACCGCGCGACCTCACCCCGATTGATCGCCGAGCTGCGGCGCGGCTGAAAGGAGATCCGATCATGATCAAAGAATCGTTGCTGTCCGCTCTGGCCCTGGCGCTCCTCGCGGCCGCGAGCTCGGAGGGCGCCGACGCGGGCTTCAAGATCACCTCGACGGCCTTTTCGGAAGGGAAGGAGATCCCGAAGCGTTTCACCTGCGACGGCGAGAACGTCTCCCCGCCGCTGGCCTGGACCGGCGCTCCGGCCGGCACCAAGGCCTTCGCGCTGATCCTGGACGATCCGGACGCTCCCAGCGGCCTCTTCACCCATTGGATCGTGCTCAATCTGCCGGCGTCCGATCATTCCCTGCCGGAAGGGGTGAAGCCGGCGGCGAATCAGGGCACCAACGATTTCGGGAAACCCGGCTACGGCGGCCCCTGTCCGCCGCGAGGAACGCACCGGTATTTCTTCCACCTGTACGCCTTGAAGGGCGAGCTCAGCGGTCTCAAGAGCCCGAATCGCAAGCAGATCGACGCGGCCCTGAAAGGGCATGTGATCGCGGAAGCGAGGTTGATGGGGACGTATCAGCGGTGACGCTGAGGTCCAGTCAGGCGGCGTAGTCGAAGACGGGCGTCTCCACGACCCGGACCGGTTTTTCGTGGCCCCGAATGATCTCGTGGAGACGTTC
>JAICSG010000950.1 GCA_025937035.1 Thermoanaerobaculia bacterium
CCATCTCCTCCAGCACGGCCAGGCGGGCGGTGGCGAGACGCTCCGGCGAGAGGTCGAACGCGGGCGCCGGAAGCTCGGCCCTCTCCTCCTTGAGGGCCAGCCGCATCACCCGCCCCCACCAGCGGCGGGGGGCGTAGAGCCCGGCCATAATGGCGTGCTCGCCCGCCGTGCGGGGCCCCGGCCGAGGTCCGGCCTTGGGCAGGCTCCAGAGCGGCGGCACCCGATCCACCGCCAGCCGCTCGCGCAGGCGCTCGACTAGCGGCGAGGCGGGGAGCGGTTTGCCGTCGTCGTCCATCGTCTGCCAGGAGAGGGTCACGGATGGGGCGGCCGCGAGGAGCTGGGCGAAAAGGTAGCGTTCCTCGTCGAATCCCAGGCGCTTGATCGGGATGTCGGGCAGCACCCGTTGGAGAATGCGGCGCAGGTCGTCCGGCAGCAGGGGGTCCTCGCGGATGCCGCGCGGGAAGACGTCGCGGTTCAGCCCCATCAGGAAGAGATGATCGAAGGTGCGCGCGCGGGCCTCGGTCACCGAGAGCACCTGGACGCCGCCCCCCTTGCCGCCCAGCGTCGAGGCGCCGGCGTCCATCAGGAGATCCTCGACCAGGAGCCGCATCTCGTCCCGGTCCAGCCGGAAAGGCCCGGGGACCTCCCCCTCCAGCTCCTCCAGGGCGGCGCGCACCGGGGCGGTCTCCTCGGCGTCGAGATCCCAGCCGAGATCGACCGTGAGCAGAGCCCGCAGGCGGGCCAGGTGCTCGGAGGCCGGAGCCTCGGCGGGCCAGCCGGACAGCCGCTCCCGGGTACGCCGGGCGGCGCGTACGGCGGCGCGGATCAGCGTCCCCTTGATGCGCCGGCGGCGGGCGTGCGCCTCGTTGCTCCGCACGCCATCCCCCTCCTCCACGCCGTCTTCCTCTTCGCCAGCCGTCTGCAAGCCCTGGCGGATGGGCAGGGCGTAAGACCCCTTGCGCAGGATGTCCTCCAGGCGGAGCTCGGTGGCGTCCCGCAGCCGCCCCGCGCCGAGCGAGGCGAAGGCGAGACGGAGGTCCACCCAGCCGCCCCCTCTGCCTTGAGGGAGAGCCGGCGAGTGCCGCTCCTCGGGGAAATCCACCACCGTGTCGAGCCAGCGGTCGGAGGGGACGGCCTCGCCGTCGCGGAGGAGCTCCAGGAGCGCCCGGGCCCGGCGGCCGGCCGGCTCCAGCCCGCCGCGCTCTCCCAATCCCGAGAAGGGGATGCCCAGCCGGTCGAAGTGCCGGCGGAGGGAGAACCGATAAGGATCGAGATCGCGGGCCACCACGCCGATCCCCTCCGGCCGCTCTCCGCCGTCGAGCAGGGCGCGCACCCGGAAGGCGATCTCCCGCGCCTCGGCCTCGGCGCCGATGGCCTCGCAGGCGCCGATCTCCGGGACGGGGATCTCCAGACCCGGGGACGCCGGCTCGCCCATGCCGATCCGCTCGGAGAAGCGGACCGTCAGCTCCCGCTCCACGCCGTCCCCCTCAGGTCTCGGCGGATGGTCCAGGATCAGCCAGGCGCCCAGGCGGCGCAGGAGGGCCTGGATCAGGTCGGTGGCGACCCCGGTGGCGTCCGCGAAGCCGTGGATGAGCAGCGCCCGCGACGGCAGCGTCTCCTCATCGGTATCCTCGGAAAGCTCCACGATCTCGGCGGCCCGCCGAAGGAGGGTCGAGGCGCGGCCGAGCCCGGAGGCCGCCATGGCGTCTTCAGCGTGGGCAGCGGTGCGCACCAGGGCACGGGCGCGCTCCACGTCGGCCCGGCTGGCCACGAACGGGCCGTCGCTCGCCAGCGCCTCCTCGGCGGCCTCGGCGTGGACCGGCTCAAACCCGGCGTCGAGGAAGTCGCGCACGGTGCCGGTCACCGCCCGGAAGCCGTCGGCGAGATCCTCCAGCCCCCGCCGGAGCGAAGGCTCGTCCCGGGCCGCCCGCTGGGCCAAGACGTCGAGCAGCATCGATCCCCGGGGGACCGTCTCCCCGGCCCGTTCCAGGACCTCGGAGGCCAGCCCGAACAGGGTCTGCACGGAGACCCCCGCCACGGACCGGCCACGCCTCCGCACCAGCGCCGCCGCTACATGGAGCCGCAGGCTGCGCGAGGGGACCACGATCCGCACCGGCCGTCCGAGCAGCGACGGGTCCCGCCGGACCTCCGCCATCAGCGCATCGAGGCGTTCCAGGAGGAGAGCCTCGGCGGCGCGGGGGCCCTGGGCGACCAGGATCCGGCCTGTCGGGCGGGGGGGCTCTTGGAGTACGTCGAAGAGG
>JAICSG010000157.1 GCA_025937035.1 Thermoanaerobaculia bacterium
AAAAACCCGATGAAGCCGGGGCACCCGAGTGGGTGCCCCCCGAGCCGAATCAGATGGGGCAGAAATCGCCGAAGCGGCTGCAGCCGGTGGCGCAACTGTCGTATTGGTTCTCGCAGTTGTTCTGGCAGGTGGTGTCGTTGCTGGCGCAGCTGTTCCAGCAGGTGACCAGGTATTTGTTGTAGCAGTTGGTGCAGCAGGTCCCCGCCTGGGCGCTCGGCGGCAGGAACGCCGTGGCGACCAGGAGGGTACAGGCCAGGACCAGCTTGCAGGCGCCTCGCTTCATCTTGTTCTCCTTTGCAGGCATAGAGCCTCGTTGACGATCCGGCAAGCACGGCTCGCCGTCTCTACCCCTGTAGGTGCGCAATCCCTCAAGAAGCGATCCTCGCCGCCTCTCCTCCCCTTGGCGGCGGGCTCTCTCCTCCTATACCCTTCCTCCGCTGAGCCTGGCAGCCCGGCCAAGCCGGAGACCCGAGGAGACCCCGCCCATGCCCGATTCCACCGTCCATTTTTCCGTCGTCGAGCGGTTCCTGCGCTACGTGAAGTTCGACACCCAGTCGAGCGAGACCTCGCAGACCTACCCCAGCACGGCCAAGCAGCTCGACCTGCTCAACCATCTGGTCGACGAGCTCAAGTCGATCGGCCTCGCCGACGCCGCCATCGACGAGCACGGCTACGTGATGGCGACCATCCCGGCCACCTCCCCGAAGAAGGACGTGCCGGTGATCGGCTTCATCGCCCACGTCGACACCTCTCCCGAGATGAGCGGCGCCGGGGTCAAGCCGATCATCCATCAGAATTACCAGGGGCAGGACCTCGTGCTGCCGGACGACCCGACCGCGGTGATCCGCGCCGCCGACGTCCCCTATCTGCGCGAGCGGATCGGCGACGACATCATCACCGCCTCGGGCACCACCCTGCTGGGGGCCGACAACAAGAGCGGCGTGGCCGAGATCATGACCGCGGCCGAGTATCTGGTGAATCACCCGGAGATCCCCCACGGAGCGATCCGCGTCGGCTTCACCCCCGACGAGGAGGTGGGCGCCGGCACCAAGCACTTCGACGTGGCCAAATTCGGGGCCCACTACGCCTACACCATGGACGGCGGCGCGCGCGGCGAGATCGAAATGGAAACCTTTTCGGCCGACGCGATGACGATCACCTTCGTGGGCTTCAACACCCACCCGGGCTTCGCCAAGGGGAAGATGATCAATTCGATCAAGGTCGCCGCCGACTTCATCTCCCGCCTGCCCAAGGATCGTCTCTCGCCGGAGACCACTGAAGGGTATGAAGGGTTCGTCCACCCCTACGTGGTCAACGCGAGCGTGGACCGCACCTCGGTCAAGCTGCTGATCCGCGACTTCACGCGGCCGGGGCTCCAGGAGAAGGAGGATTTCCTGGAGAAGCTCGCCCGCCAGACGGTCGAGGCCTGGCCGGGCGCGTCGGTGGAGATCAAGGTCGAGGAGAGCTACCGCAACATGCGCGAGGTGCTCGACCATCATCCCGACGTGGTGGAGAACGCCCGCGAGGCCATCCGCCGCGTGGGTCTGGAGATCCACGAGCGCCCCATCCGCGGCGGCACCGACGGCTCCAAGCTCAGCTTCATGGGGCTGCCCACGCCCAACATCTTCGCGGGCGAGCAGAACTTCCACTCCCGCCTCGAATGGGTCTCGGCGCAGGACATGGAGAAGGCGGTCGAGGTGATCGTCCATCTCGCGCGGATCTGGGAGGAGAAGGCGGAGGGCTAGGAGGAGAGCAGATGGAGATCCAGAGCGTCGAGCCCTTCCTACAGTATTTCGAGCGCGTGCGGGAGCGGACCCGCCGCGTCGTCCTCTGCGTCCCGCCCGAGCAACTGGAGTGGACGTACAAGCCCGGGGCCTTCACCTTCGGCGACCTCACGCGCCATCTGGGCGCCATCGAGCGTTGGATGTTCGCGGAGAACGCGCTCTGCCGGCCCAGCCGCTATCCCGGCCACGGTCCGGAGCTCGCCTCGGGATACGACGCGGTGCTGGCCTACTTCGACCGCATGCACGCGGAGTCGATGGCGATCTTCCGCGGCCTCACCCCCGAGGATCTGGAGCGCCGCTGTGAAACCCCCGGCGGCGCCAGGATCCAGGTCTGGAAGTGGCTGCGCTCGATGACCGAGCATGAGATCCACCATCGCGGGCAGATCTATCTGATGCTCGGGCTTCTGGACGTCCCCACGCCGCCGCTCTACGGGCTCACGTCGGAGGAGGTGCGGGAGCGGAGCGCGCGTTCGTCGCCATCAGGGATGGACGCTCACTGAGCTCCGGCAGACGTTCCACGTCGGTCATATAGGCGCCGAAGGCACCGCCGCCCGTCTGCACAAACACTACCGCCCAGTCGCTCACGAGGTCCGGCAGTAAGGCGCCCCCGTTGCGTAGGTGGTCGAACAGCGTGGCGATGTCCACCGTGGAGACGAACGCGGCCCAGTCCTCGCCGCCGGCGGCCATGCCATCCCGCTCCGCCCCGTTGCTGTTGACGAATCGCAGCCGACTCTCCTCGTAGTCTATGGCGCCCAGGACGAGCTTTCGCTGCCAATCTTCCAAGGCCGGATGGATGGCGACCCAGTCCTCTAGGCGGGGGCGCAACGCGCGCCAGGCCGGCCATGGGCTGTTCGGATCGGCCTCCATCTCCTGCCGGGTGATGCCTCCTCTCCGCGCCAGCACGTCATAGAAGGTGGGGATGAGGCTCCCGCCAGCCAGCCGGCTCATTACGGCGACCGTCAGGGACGCCATGTGGACGGCGTGGGTGAAGAACAGCTCGACCTGCGCCATCTGAGCGAAGGTACCCGCCGTGGTGGAGGGGGCGAAGTAACCGGCGAAGAACTCCGGATCCGCCGTGATCGCGGCGACGTCCGCTTCGGGCACGTCGAGGAACGGGTATTCGAGGCGCAGCGAATCCAGGTCGAATCGCGCCGGCAGCATGGCGCGGGAGAGCGGCGCGGGGGGCCAGGTACGCAGGCGATGGAGCTGGACCATTCCCGCGCCCAGCAGCTTCAGCTCAGCTCCCAGGGCCACGGTGGCCGATAGCTCCTCCGGCGTTTCGTCGGGGAAACCGATAACGAAAGAGCACGTCGAGGCGATCCCGAGGCCGGCCAGCCCGGTGATGGTCGAGACGATGCCCTCGCGCTTTAGCCCTTTCCGTACCTTCTTCTGCAGGCGTTCGGAGGCGGACTCGATGCCGAAGAACATCGCCCAGCAGCCCGCCGCCTTCATCTTCGGCAGCAGCCCGTACAAGTTGATGTCGGTCCGATGGTTCGCCATCCACTCCACTGGCAACCGCGACTCCCGCACGGCTTCGCTGAATTCGTCCAGGAAATCCTTGTCGACCGTCAACAGGTCGTGAACGAGCATGAAGCCGTTGTATCCGTATTGCTCGTGAAGAAAGCGGATCTCCTGGAGGAGGGCCGCCACCGGCTTTACGCGGTACTTGCGTTCCCAGAACGGGGCGGTCGCACAGAAGGTACAGGTGAACGGGCAGCCCCGCCCGACTTCGATGTAGACGGTCCGCCGCGCCGAGCCGGCAGGGACGGTGCGCGCGTATCTGCCGATGTCGACGCAGCCATCCACCACGGGCCAGACCGGCGGGATCTCCGCGAGGTCCATCAGGCCGCGGGAGGGGTTCTGGCGCGGCTCGCCATCCACGCGGTGGCACAGCCGGGGGATGTCCGCCACCGCGGCGCCGGCGGCGAGCGCGTCCAGCAGCTCCGCGAACGCCTCCTCGCCCTCGCCTTCGATGGTGTAGTCCAGCGTGGGGATACGCCGAAGCGACTGGAGGGTCAGCGCGCCGAAATGAGAGCCGCCCCCGACGGTGACGATGGAGTCATCGCAGTCTTTTACCGTCCGCGTGAGACGCTCCGCCTGCAGGCTGTTGTTGAACATCGAGGTGACACCCACCACCTGAGGCGCGAAATCCCTCACGGCGCTGGCCAGCAAGCCGCGGTAGACCTCCTGGCCGGATGGAAGGCCTTTGACGGCGAGGTCCAGGTCCAGGACGGAGACCTCGTGTCCCTTGTGGATCAGCCAGGCGGCCAGCGTGCAGAGGCCCACCGGTGGACCGACCTCCGGGTTTGTGCTGAGGGGCGGCTGGGTCAATAGGACTCTCAAGGCAGGCTCCTCCCTCGGATGAAGGACTTGCCGGACGGTCGGCGACCGCCCGGCACGACGGCGAAGCGGCGCGGCGAGCCGGAAGCTACCGGTGGGCGGTGTTGAGCTCTCTGAGAATATCCGGCAGCCGCGGACCGTGAGGATCGATATAGATGACGAAGATCGGAGGCTTGTGGATGATGGTGCTCAGGTCGGTGATGGGCCGCAGGCGAAGCTCGCTGGAGACGCCGCGAGACATGGTCTGGACAGTTGCGTTCTCCTTGAGGATCACCTGCACGCCGGTCTCCCCCTCTTGCGAGGCCCCCTGCAGGACCCCCACGATGTGGTCGGGCTGAATATGGATGACCTCGTGATCTTTCCCCCGTTCGGTGCGGACCTCGAGCGCCTTGCCATAGCCCTGCTTTCCGATCGACCGGGCGACCTCATCGGGAACGAACCCGATGACGGCGTACGTCGCGCTCTTTCCTTCCGGATTGCTCATGGGTTTCTCCTTGGCGCCGAGCACACCGAGCGCCCGGCGCGTGGCATGGCAGGAAGCTCGTCCTGCCCGGGGAGGAGGGTCGGAACACCTGAACGAGCCGAGTGATCCGGCCCAGAGGTTTACGGTCAGCACCGGCAAGAGCGATGCAGCCGCGCTCAGGTTTCTCACGGCGGTCAGGCCGTAAGATTCCAAAAATTCAATTTAGCGCTATTTGCGGCGGCCGTCAATCGTCAACTAGGAATGACGCATTCCGTAAGGGCGGCCACGCAGGGCCGCCCTTACAAACACCCGCCATTTCAGGTTGACGGCGTACTAGTCCGAGGTGTAGCCCGTCGAGATCGTGCAGCCGCCGCCACAGGACTGGATGTAGCAGCTCTGGACGCACGACTCGTTGACGGGATCGATGACGGTCGAATCCTGCTGAGCGACCATCTGGCCTAGGGTTTCCTTGTTGAGGGTAAGCTTGCCGACTCTCTTCATCGCTTCCTCCTTGGCCTCTTCGAGACCGGATCGAGGCACAAGAGTAGGCAGTCGAGCTCCAGGAATCAACCGCGCGTCACCACGAGATGATTTGGCCCCCCCACCCCCGGCTCCGGAGGAGGCCCCGGGGCGACGATCGCCACGGGGATATGACCGGGAACGGCGGGATGAAACCGGAAAGCTGAGGTCTCGGTTTCATCATTGCGCGGGCGCAAAGAACGCGCCCCGCTCCGTCGGGTGGGGCGGGATTTCCGGTAGGGCGGGGTGGAAATTACGGGCACGCTGGAGCCAAGTCTTTTCAAGTTATCTAAATTTTAGTATGGTAACCTTATCGTCCCCCAGATAGGCTGGAGACGATGAGCCACGAAAGGAGTTTCCTCATGAAGAAGCAGAACACCGTCAAGTTGAGCCTCAACCGCGAGACGCTGCAGGCCCTCGAAAAGACTCAGCTCGAAGGCGTGGCAGGAGGTAACACCGCGCTCAGTTGTTTCACCGGCTGCACCTGCGGAACCAAGTATTGCTGAAAGTCCGCCGCTCTCCTGCCCTCCCCTCCCGCCAGGAGGGGAGGGCGTGCTGAGACGTTATCCCGCCCGCCGCCGCCTCAGCGATCCGTACCAGAGATAGACGCAGAGCGCCACGAAGAGCAGGGCCGAGACGATCTGCGAGACCCAATCGACGTCGAAGAAGGGGGTCTTGATCAGATCCTCCCGATACCAGGGGAAGAGGCGCAGGGCCGCGCCGAAGACGCCGCCCAGCGCGCCGCCGGCCATCAGGCCCGAGGCGATGATCACCCCCCGCTCGCGGACGCTCCGCCCCTCCTCGCCGCCCATGGTCTCGGAGCGGCGGTTCAGCCAGTGGGAGAGGAAGCCGCCCACCAGCGCCGGCGTGTTCAGCTCCAGAGGGAGGTACATGCCGAGCGCGAAGATCAGCGGCGGAATCCCCAGCAGCTCGACGAGGATGGCGACCACCGCGCCGACGGCGAAGAGGGCGTACGGGATCGGCTGCTGGCTCATGAACCCCTGGACGAGCGCCTTCATGATCGAGGCCTGCGGGGAGGCCAGAACTACCCGGGCATCCCCCGGCGCCGCCTCGCCGAATTGAAAGGTTTTCGCCAGCAGCACGATGGTCAGCGCCGCCGCCACCGCCGAGGCCAGGATGCCCAGGAACTTCACCCGCTCTTGCACCGCGGGCGTGTTACCCAGCCAGTAGCCGGTCTTGAGGTCGGTGATCACCTGCCCCGAGACCGAGAGCGCCGTGCAGACCATGCCGGCGACCGCCATCACGAAGAACATGCCGGTGGTCCCGGAGAGGCCGAAGCGCAGCATTACGATCGAGGAGATGATGATCGTCAGCATCGTCATCCCCGAGACCGGGTTGCGGGCCGTGGTGGCGATGGCGTTCGCCGCCACCGAGGCGAAGAAGAAGGAGAAGACGAGGGTCAACAGCAGGCCGACCAGGGCCGCCAGCAGCGTTCCCTCCAGGGTGTTGAAGAAGACCCCCGCCACCACCGCGGTGAGGATGACGCCGATCAGGATGGTGGTGATCGGCATGTCGCGGTCGGTGCGCTCCTGGGCCCCGTCCTCGCCGTGCTTGAAGGCCTTGGCCGCGATCGCGAAGGAGCCCTGGATGATGCGCAGCGACTTGAGGACGCCGAAGATGCCGGCGGTGGCGATGGCGCCGACCCCGATGAAACGGACGTAGTTGCGGAAGATCGCCGCGGCGTCCATGTCAGGGGTGATCGGCTTGCTCAGGTAGCCGGCGAGGGCGGTATCGCGGCCGAAGTACCAGACCAGCGGCACCAGCACGAAGTTCGCGAGGGCGCCGCCCGCGCAGAGGATCGCCGACGAGCGCAGGCCCATCACGTAGCCGAGCCCCAGGATGAACGAGATGGCGTCGAAGCGGAGCACGAGCTTGGCGCGGTCGGCGAGCACCTTCATCCCCGGGATGAACTGGAAGTCGATCGTCTCGCGCCAGACCTGGAAGGTGGTGACGAAGAAGTCGTAGACCGCCGCGATGCCCGTCGCCTGGAGGAGGAGCGCGGCCTGTGAGCCCCCCTTCTCGCCGGTGACCAGGACCTCGGTGATCGCCGTTGCCTCCGGATAGGGGAACTCGCCGTGCGTCTCGCGCACGAAGTAGCGCCGCAGGGGGATCAGGAAGAGGACGCCCAGGCAGCCGCCGGCGATCAGGATGAAGGTGGTCTGCAGCGGGTGCGGCGAGAGCTGGAGGATGTAGAAGGCCGGCAGGGTGAAGATCGCCCCCGCGACGATGCCGCCGGAGGTGCCGCCGATGTTGGTGAGGATGACGTTCTCCAGCAGCGTCGAGCGGCGCCGGAAAGTCCGCGCGAGGCCGATGGCGAGAATGGAGATCGGGATCGACGCCTCCATCACCTGCCCGACCTTGAGCCCCGAATAGGCCGAGGCGATGGTGAAGACGACGCACAGGAAGAGACCCCAGCCGACCGAGCGCACGGTCGCCTCCTCCTGGCGGGCCCCGGGGGGGACGATCGGGGCGTAGGTCTCGCCAGGGGCGAGGGTCCGATAGGCGTTCTCGGGCAGGGACTTCGTATCAGGAGCGTCCATCCGTACTCCTCCAGGATCGTTCTCTGCGTCGGAAAGGGCGCGGTAACTTTAACCCAGATCGGAACGCCCGTGGCCCGCTTACCCGGAGACGATCTTCCGCAGCAGCGCGATGTTGTCGCGGTGGCCGGTGAGACGGGCGGTGACCTTGCCGCGGATGGGGTATCCGAGGAGGTAGAGGTCGCCGATGATGTCGAGGATCTTGTGGCGGACGAACTCGTCCGGGAAGCGCAGGCCCTCGGGGTTGAGGATGCGCTGCTCGTCCATGACGATGGCGTTCTCCAGCGAGCCGCCGCGCGCCAGGCCCATCTTCTTGAGCATCTCCACGTCGCGCAGGAAGCCGAAGGTGCGCGCGCGGCAG
>JAICSG010000533.1 GCA_025937035.1 Thermoanaerobaculia bacterium
CCTCTCCCCCGCCCAGGCCGCCAAGGTGGTGGCGGGGGTGCCCGAGGCCAAGCCCCTCTTCCTCTGGGCCGCCGTCCACTGGGGGCTCTGGGGGGACGTCTTCGGCCGGCTGGCCGCGGCGCGCCAGGGGGTGGGGGACAAGGTCCGGCGCTACGCGGAGATCCTGATCGCCCTCGACGAGCGCTACGAGGACGCCGCCGGCCACCGCATCCTCGGCCGCCTCCACACCCTGGCCCCCAAGGTGCCGTTCGTCACCGGCTGGGTGGACCGCGACAAGGCCATCTCCGAGCTGCGGCGGGCCGTGGCGCTGGGCCCCGACAACTTCGACAATCACGTCTTCCTCGCCGAAGCCCTGTTCGAATACCAGCCGGCCAAGGCGGCGGAGGCGCGCGACATCCTGCGTCGCCTGATCCTCCGCCAGCCCACCCCCGAGCTGGTGGTCGAGCAGGAGAAGAGCCTCGTCAACGCGCGGGCCCTGCTCGCCAAGCACGCCGGATGAGCATCGATCCGCGCCAGACTCCGCTGATCGCCGTCGCCGCGGCCGCCTTCCTGGTGGCTCTCAAGGGGGCGGGCGCCTGGAGGACCGGCTCGCTCGCCCTCGGCTCGGCCGCGCTCGACTCGGCGGTCGACCTCTTCATCTCCGGCGCCAACTTCCTGGTGCTGCGGGGGAGCGCCCGTCCTCCCGACCAGAACCACGCCTACGGGCACGGCAAGTTCGAGAACCTCGCCGCCCTCGGCCAGGGGCTGTTCCTGGTCGCCGCCGCCGCGGGTCTGGTGTGGACCGGGGTGCGCCGGCTGATCCGGGGGGGCGAGCCCGCGCAGACGGGCTGGGGCATCGCCGTGCTCGCCGTCTCCCTGGTGGTGAGCTTCGGCGTCGCCCGCACTCTGGAATGGGCCGCCCGGCAGAGCGGCAGCCCGGCGCTCAAGGCGGACAGCCTCCACTATGCCACCGACCTCTGGGTGAACGGCGCCGCCCTCCTCGCCCTCTTCGTGGTGCGTTTCACCGGCTGGGCCGCCGCCGACCCCCTGGTGGCCCTGATCGTGGCCGCCTGGGTCTTCAAGAGCGGCGCCTCGCTGGCCCTGGAGGCGGCGGGAGACCTCTCGGACCGCGGGCTCCCCGAGGAGGATCTCCGCCGCATCGAGTCGGTGGTGGGCTCCTTCGTCCCCGAGATCCGGGGGATGCACGACCTCAAGACCCGCCGCAGCGGCGGCCAGCGCTTCATCGAGCTCCACCTGGAGATCCCCCGCGCCACCTCCTTCCAGGACGCCCACGACCTCACCGTGCGGGTGCTCCGCGCCATCGAGAGCGAGATGCCGCGGTCGAAGGTGTTCGTGCACAGCGATCCGGTTTAAGAGCGGGCAACACGGACGAGCACGGACTGACACGGACAGGGTGTGTTCGTCCGTGTTCCTACTGGTGCAGTTTTCCCAGCCCCTGGGAGAGCCGGGCCGCCTGGCCGAGGTAGAGGCCGGCGAGGAGGGTGGCTCCCAGGAGGGCGGGGCGGCGCAGGGGGGCGGGGAGCCAGCGGGCGCCGAGCAGCAGGAGGGCGGCGGCGGCCAGGGTGAGCCACTGGCCATGCGCACCCAGGGCGTGGGCGAGCTGTGCCGGCAGGAAGAGCCCATAGAGGAAGAGGGCCGGTCCGGCGGCGATCGCGAGCAGGGGCCGGCCGGGAGACAGGGCCTCGGCCCCCCCCAGGGCGATGAGGGCGCGCAGGGCCACCAGAGCCAGGAAGGGGGGAAGGGTGCCCTCCGGCCCCTCGCCGATGCGCGTCAGCTCGGCGGCCCAGGCCGTGGCGAGGAGGAAGACGAGGCCGAAGCCGGCGGTGATCCTCCATCCCACCGCCTCCAGGCGCCGCCAGGTGAGAAAGAGGAGGAGGTCCGAGACCATCAGGGCGAAGAAGAGGACCGTCAGCGTCCGCCCCGTCCTGGAGGCGCCGAGCGGATAGAGCTGCTGGACCACGGCGGCGTCCGGATGGCGCAGGACGTAGAAGAACGCGGCCAGCGCGCCGGTGAGGAACAGGGGCAGCAGGGCGAGCGCCCCGGAGCGCCGCCGCTCCGGTTCGAGCCCCGCCAGCCGCCAGGGGAGCACCGCCTGCGCCCCCCAGGCCAGCAGCAGCCACCCGAGCAGCAGGCCGTCGGCGATCAAGGGAAGCTCTCCCACTCCACCCGCTCCACCACCTCCCCTTCCCCGAGCCGTTCCAGCAGATCCGCCACCCGGGCCCCATCCGGGGGCACCGGGAGGTCCGGGGCGATCTCGGCCAGGGGGACGAGCACGAAACGGCGCTCGCGCATCCGGGGGTGGGGGAGGGTCAGCTCCGGCCGGTCCAGGACCAGGTCGCCGTAGAGGAGGATGTCGACGTCCAGCGGACGAGGACCGAGCCGTACCCCGGGGCGGCGGCCCGCCTCGTGCTCCAGCGCCTTGCCCAGGGCCAGCAGCTCCTCGGGAGGGAGCGCGGTGTGGGCGAGGGCGGCGGTGTTCAGGAAGTCGGGCTGGGGAACCGGCGAGACGGGAGCGGTGCGGTAGAGAGAGGCCACGTGGAGGGGCCCCAGGGCGGCTTCGAGGCGCCGGAGAGCCCAGGCCAGGGTGTGCTCGACCGGGCTGGGCTCCCCTTGGATCTCTCCGGGGACATTGCCCCCCAGGGCCAGCGCGACGGCGACCGGCCGGGGTCCTGGGGGCGGAGGATCAATCCTCGTCGTCGAAGTCCTCTTCTTCCTCGTCGTCATCGAGGTCGGCGTCCGCGAGCTCGGGCTCGACCATCTCGTCGTCGGCGATCGCCACGGGCTCCAGCGCGGCCTCATCCTCGTCGAGGTCGATGGGCTTGGCGGTTTCCGCCTTGCGCCGGCGGCGGGACGACTGGCTGGCGGCCAACGAATCCGCGGTGACGGCGTCCTTCTGGTTGGCGCCGCACTTCGGACAGATCGGCTCGGACTTGCCGAGGTCGTAGAACTTCGTGCCGCAGTTATAGCAGTCGTACTTGGTTCCCAGTTTCAGCTCAGGCATCAGAGGCTCCAATCCGGCAGGGCCGCTTTCAGAGGGCGGTGAAGCTAGCATCGGTGCGGGGGCGTGTCAACGGTCGGGCTTGCTGGCCTCTCGCTTGCACCTGGAAGAAAGGGAGGGATAGGATCGTTCTTCTCCGATGATGAAACTTCTGACCGTCCCCCTGCTCGCTCTCTTTCTCGCCGTCCCCGCCTTCGCCGCGGGGAGGAGCCACACCCCCCCGGACCCGATGGCCGCCGGGCTCACCGGGCCGCAGCGGCTCCAGGCGCTGGTCGACCGCGTCCGCCTGGAGCAGCAGCAGCTCAAGACGCTGGAGGCCCGGTTCACCCAGCAGCAGGAGAATTCCATGCTCGCGGCCCCCGAGGAGTCCAAGGGGACCTTCTCCTATCGGGCCCCCGACAAGGTGCGCTGGGAGTACACGTCGCCGAACCCGATCACCGTCGTCATCCGCGGCGACGAGATGACCACCTGGTACCGCGACCTCAAGAAGGCCGAGACCCTGAAGGTCGGCCGCTACTCGAGCCAGGTGTTCAAGTACATGGGGGCGAGCGGCAGCCTCCAGACCCTCCTGGAGTACTTCACGGTGCGCCTCAAGCTCCCCGAGAAGAAGGGGGACCCCTACCGCCTGGAGATGGACCCCAAGTACGCGCGCATCTCCAAGCGGCTGAAGTCGATGACCCTGTGGATCGACCCCGACACCTTCTTCCCGAGCCGCCTCAGGTACGTGCAGGCGGACGGCGACAGCGTCGAGTACCAGTTCAGCGACATGAAGCGCAACGCCCCGATCCCCGAGGACCGCTTCGTGCTGAAGCTCCCGCCGGGGGTGTCGACCCGCACGGTCGACCTGAGCCGGGAGGGGAGCTCGAAGGGAAAGCCCTGAGGGGCGCCCCATGCCCCTGAATTTCCAGCTCCTCGCCGCCGCCGGCCGGGC
>JAICSG010000551.1 GCA_025937035.1 Thermoanaerobaculia bacterium
CCGGAGCCTCGCGGCTCCGTTGACGATGTTCCTTTTCATGACAGGCCTGCCGGTCCTGGCCCAGGAGCCGAAGAGCGACGACGCCATCGACGAGAAGGTCAAGGCGGAGGTCGAGAGGCAGCTCAAGGAGCGGGAGGCGCACCGCTGGACGGCGGGGATCAACCCGCAGGGGGGCGGCGTCTACGTGAAGTCGCCGGACGGCCAGGCGCTGTTCCGGCTCTACGGCTACGCCCAGCCGCAATTCACCTACACGGACAAGGACAACGGCCTCGCCTTCGAGGAGACCGACTTCCGGGTCCGCCGGGCCCGGCTGGACTTCGCGGCCGACTACCAGGAGCGCTACAAGCTGTTCATCGAGGTCGACGGCGCCCCCTCGGACGGCACGGCGCTGGTGGAGGCCTACGTCCAGGCGGCCTACGTCAAGGACCGCCACTTCCTGCGCTTCGGCAAATTCATTACCCCGTTCAGCACCGAGAACCTGCGCTCCTCGCGGGCCCTCGACACGGTGGAGCGCTACCTCGCCCTCAACGCCGCCTTCAGCCTGCCGGCGCTCGACGTCCAATTCGGCCCCATGCTCTGGGGGTATCTCGACCCGGGCAAGAAGGTGTCCTACTACGTGGGGGTGTTCAACGGCAATTCCTCGGCCGGCGCGGCGGTGGTCTCGGGCCAGCGGGGGAACGCCCGCGACAACAACGGCGACAAGGAGATCCAGGGGCGGCTCAACGTCAAGTGGACCGACGCCCTGACCACCGGCGCCGCCCTCGACTCCGACCGCGAGGAGGAGCAGACGCTGACCCTCGCCTCCTACTCCGGAGGCCGGTTCATCGCCCTCCCCGTTCGCGGGCAGCGCCGGGGGTACGATCTGGACGCCCACTGGAAGAGCGGCCGGCTGTCGCTCGACTCCGAGTGGCTCGGCTTCGACTTCCGTGACAGCGCCACCAGGCTCGACGGCGGCTACGCCCAGGTGGCCTATTGGGCGCGGGGGAGCGAGGCGGACGGCGGCATCCAGCCGCTCCTGCGGGCCGAGATCGCCCGGCTCTCCGGCAACGCCCTGCGGCCGGTCGACGGCCGCGAGATCGAGGCGGTCACGGCCGGCGCCAACGTCTGGTTTAACGGCTGGACCCGCTGGCAGATCAACCTCATCGGCGAGCACTTCGACGGCCGGGGGAACGGCTCCTTCAAGGCCGGCTCCGGCTGGCGTCCCACCGTGCTCAGCCAGCTTCAGATCAAATTCTGATCGCGAGGAGACACCCACGATGATCCGCAAGCTCAGCCTGACCCTCGCCTTTCTCGCCATCGCGGCCTTCGCGGCGGCGGAGGAGAAGGTCGTCATCCAGTACGACTGCATCCCCAACTACGCCAACTGGGGGGGCGTGACCGCCCTCTACAAGAAGCTCACGGGGGTGACCGTCCCTCCCGATCCCAAGGGCTCCTCGGTGGCCATGGCGGCGCTGGAGAAGGAGAAGGACGCTCCCCAGGCCGACACCGCCTACTACTCGGGGGCGATCGGCTTCCAGGCCGCCTCCAAGGGGCTGCACGAGCCCTACAAGCCCAAGGGGTGGGAGAAGATCCCGGCCGCCCTCAAGGATCCGAACGGCCTCTGGTGGACCGTCCACACCAGCGCCATCGCCTTCGTGGTGAACACGAAGGCGCTGGGCGGGGCCCCCGTGCCGCGTTCCTGGCAGGACCTCCTGAAGCCGGTCTACAAGGGGAAGATCGCCTACGACGATCCCACCTGGGGGGGCACCTCCTATACCCTCGTCTACGGCCTCAACGAGCTGATGGGGGGGAATGAGACCAATTTCAAGCCCGGAATCGCGTATCTGAAGAAGCTGGACGTCAACGTCTCCTCCTACCCGCGGGAGTCGATCTACAACGCCGTCCTGAGGGGCGAGGTGCCGGTCTGGATCAACGCGGACGGCAACGGCTACAAGATGCGATACGTGGACAACGGTCCGGTCGAGGTGGTGATCCCCAGCGAGGGGACCTTCACCATGCCCCTCGTCATGGGCCTGGTCAAGGGGGCTCCGCACAAGGCGGAGGCGAAGAGGTACCTCGACTGGCTGCTCACCCCGCCGGCGCAGGCGGAATTCGCCAAGGCCTACTTCCTGCCGGTCGTCCCCGGCACCCTGCCCAAGGAGATCGCCACCCACTTCCTGCCCGAGAAGGAGTACAAAAGGGCGCGCGCCCTCGACCTCGCGAAGATGGCCGCCGCTGCGGACGCCCTGAAGAAGGCCTGGGTGGACGAGATCCGGGGAGCGGGCAGGTGAGATGAGGAGGTCCTGGACCGGCTTCCTCCTGGCCCTGCCGCTGCTGCTGTTCCTGGCGGCGGCGGTGGCCTGGCCGATCGGCCATCTGGCGGCGCGGGCGCTCACGGCGCAGGGGGGAGGGGTCCTGCGGGAGGTGCTGGCGGCGGGGCGGTACCGCACGGCGCTGGTCAACTCGCTGGCGCTCTCGACGGCGGCGGCGGCGGTGTCGCTGCTCCTTTCTCTGGGGCCGGCCTGGGTGCTGGCCCGGGAGCGGTTCCGCGGCCGGGACCTCCTGCGCACGGCCATCTCCCTGCCGCTCACCTTCTCGGGGGTTCTGGTGGGATTCCTGATGGTGGTGCTGCTCGGCCGCATCGGCGCCCTGCCGAAGGCCATCGGTTTCCTCACGGGCCGCGAGGCCTTCGCGGGCGCCGCCTACACCTTTTCAGGGTTGTTTGTTGCATACTTATATTTCGAAGTCCCTCGGGCGGTGGTGACGCTGGAGTCGGCGTTCCGCCGTTTCCCGCGGGAGCTGGACGCGGCGGCGCGCACGCTCGGCGCCGGGCCGTTCGAGCGGCTGGTGAAGGTGATGCTGCCGGTGGCGGCGCCCGCGCTCCGCTCGACCCTCGCGGTGACCTTCTCGGCGTCGATGGGATCGTTCGGGGTGGCCCTGATCCTCTCCCGCCGCTTCACGGTGGCTCCGCTCGAGATCTATACCGAGATGACCGGATTCCTCAACGACGACGTGGCCGGGGCCCTCTGCCTGCTGCTCGCCCTGGCCACCCTGGCGGTGGACCGTCTCCTCGCGGTGAGGAAGCGGTGAGCCCGGGCCGGAGGAGGTGGGCGCGCCGGGTGGGGATCGCCGCCGTGGTGGTCCTGGCCGTGGCTCTCGCGACTCCCATCGCCGTCACGGTGACGGGGGCGTTCTCGCACGCCGAGTGGTACGGCGAGCGCTCCGAGGGGGCGGCGGTGGCGGGTACCGGGGCCCTCTTTTCCTATGTGATCGGGATCTGGGGGCGGGCCCTGCTGCGCTCGGCCGAGGTGGTGGCGGCGGTGGTGCCGCTGGCGCTGCTGATCGGCGCGCCCGCCGCCTGGGCCTTCCGGCGGCGGCCGTTCCCGGGGTCGCGGCTGCTCGAATCGGCGGCCCTGGTGCCGCTCGCCGTACCGGGGGTGGCGCTCGCCTTCGCGCTGATCCAGTCGGCGCCCGGCTTCCCCCGCTTCTGGCTGCTGGTGGCGGGGCATCTGGCCTACACCGTGCCGCTGGTGGTGAAGACGGTGAGCAACGCCGTCGAGGGCTTCGATCCGCGGCTCGAAGCCGCCGCCCGCAGCCTCGGGGCTGGGGTCTGGGAGACGGCGGCGCGGGTGATCCTGCCGCTGCTCCTGCCGTCGCTGATCCTCTCGGCCCTCCTCGTCTTCGCCGTCTCCTGGGGAGAATTCAACGTCAGCTTCCTGCTGGCGACGCCGCTGCTCCAGACCTTTCCCGCCGGGCTCTATGCCACCTACACGACCAACTCCTTCCCGGTGGCCGCGGCGGCGACGATCGTCTTCCTGGCGCCGGTGGTGCCGGCGCTGATCGCCATCCAGGCGCTCGGGGGGGAG
>JAICSG010000774.1 GCA_025937035.1 Thermoanaerobaculia bacterium
CATGGCGGACAACGCCATCGTCGTCTGCTCGGTCGAGAACTTCGACGCCATGGGGGTCCACACCGGCGACTCGATCACCGTCGCCCCCCAGCAGACCCTCTCCGACCGCGAGTACCAGCGGATGCGCGACGACGCCTTCAAGGTGATCCGGCGGGTCGGCGTGGCCACGGGCGGCTCCAACATCCAGTTCGCCGTCGATCCGAAGACGGGCGACCAGGTGGTGATCGAGATGAACCCGCGCGTCTCGCGCAGCTCGGCCCTGGCCTCCAAGGCCACCGGCTTTCCGATCGCCAAGATCGCCGCCCTGCTCGCGGTGGGCTACACCCTGGACGAGATTCCGAACGACATCACGGGCAAGACCTACGCCGCCTTCGAGCCCAGCCTCGACTACACGGTGGTCAAGATCCCCCGCTGGGCCTTCGAGAAGTTCCCGGCCGCCTCGCCCACCCTCGGCACCTCCATGAAGTCGGTGGGGGAGGTGATGGCCATGGGCTCCACCTTCAAGGAGGCCCTGATGAAGGGGCTCTCCGCCCTGGAGCTCGACGGCCTCGCCTCGCGCGAGCGCCGGATGTCCGACCCCGTGCGGCTGCGGCGCCGGCTCGCCACCCCCAATTGGGAAAGGCTGTTCGCCGTCTTCGCCGCCCTGCGCCAGGGGTGGACCCCCGAGGAGATCTCCGAGGTCTCCCACATCGACCCCTGGTTCCTGCGCGAGATCGCCGAGATCGTCGACCTGGAGGCCGAGCTCGCCTGCTGGGACCTCGCCACCGTCCCCAAGCCGCTGCTCCGCAAGGCGAAAGCCTTCGGATTGACCGACGCGCGGATCGCCGGCCTTCTCGACTGCCCGGAGAACGATCTCGCCCAGGTCCGGTCGCGGGACGGGCTGCGCCGGGTCTACAAGCGGGTCGACACCTGCGCCGCCGAGTTCCCGGCGACCACCCCGTACCTCTATTCGACCTTCGGCCAGGAGGACGAGAGCGATCCCGACGGCCGTCCCAAGGTGGTGATCCTGGGCTCCGGCCCCAACCGCATCGGCCAGGGGATCGAGTTCGACTACTGCTGCGTGCACGCCGCCTTCGCCCTGCGCGAGATGGGGATCGAGACGGTGATGGTCAACTGCAACCCGGAGACCGTCTCGACCGACTACGACACCTCCGACCGCCTCTACTTCGAGCCGCTCACCCTGGAGCACGTGATGGAGGTGCTGGAGAAGGAGAAGCCCCAGGGGGTGATCGTGCAACTCGGCGGCCAGACGCCGCTCAAGCTCGCCCGCGGCTTGGCCAGGCACAATGTGCCGATCTGGGGCACCTCGCCGGACGCCATCGATCTGGCGGAGGACCGCCGCCGCTTCGGCGCCCTGCTGGCCGAGGAGGAGATCCTCCAGCCCGAGAACGGCAGCGCCACCTCCCTCGACGAGGCCCGCGAGGTGGCCGGGCGCATCGGCTTCCCGGTGGTGGTGCGGCCCAGCTACGTGCTGGGCGGCCGCGCCATGGCCGTGGTCTACGACGGCTCCACCCTGGAGCGCTACATGGCCGAGGCCGCGGACGTCTCGCCGGGCCACCCGGTGCTGATCGACCGCTTCCTGGAGGACGCCTTCGAGGTCGATCTCGATCTCATCTCGGACGGCAAGCGCGCGGTGGTGGCCGGTATCCTCCAGCACATCGAGGAGGCGGGCATCCACTCCGGCGACTCGGTGGCGGTGCTGCCCCCCTACAAGGTCTCCCAGGAGGATCAGGACCGCATGCGCGACATCGCCCGCCGGCTGGCCCTGCGGCTGGGGGTGGTGGGGCTGATGAACGTGCAGTTCGCCCTCAAGGACGGCAGGATCTACGTCCTGGAGGTCAATCCGCGCGCCTCGCGCACCGTGCCCTTCATCGCCAAGGCCGTGGGCCTGCCGCTGGTGAAGATCGCCGTGGGCGCCATGGCGGGCAGGAGCCTGGAAGAGCTCGGCTTCACCGAGGAGCCGCGCGTGCCGGGGGTGTTCGTGAAGGCCCCGGTCTTCCCCTTCCGCCGCTTCCCGGGCGTCGATCCCATCCTGGGGCCGGAGATGAAATCGACCGGCGAGGTGATGGGGGAGGCCCTCACCTTCGGCAACGCCTTCGCCAAGGCCTGGATGGGCGCCGGCCACGAGCTGCCGATGGAAGGCGCCGCCTTCCTCTCCGTGCACGACCGCGACAAGCCGGGCCTGCTGCCGGTGGCCCACCGCCTGGCCGAGCTGGGCTTCGAGCTCACCGCCACCGCCGGCACCGCCGGCTACCTGCGCGAGCACGGGCTCGACGTGCGCACGGTGCTCAAGGTCCACGAGGCCCGGCCGCACGTGGTGGACCTGCTGATCAACGGCGAGATCGTCCTGGTGATCAACACCCCCCTCGGCCGCGAGTCGCACGAGGACGACGGCATCATCCGCCGCACCGCCCTCAAGTACGACATCCCCTGCATCACCACCCTCTCGGGCGCCATGGCCTGCGCCGAGGGGATCGCCGCGCTCCGGAAGGAAGGGTTGAGCGTGCGGTCGTTGCAGGAAATGACGGTCTAGAAGAACAAGGACCCAAAGGACTGCAAGGACAACCACGGACAGCCGTCCTGATCGGTTTTCAGTCCCTGTCCGTCCTTGCCAGTCCGTGTTTCGTTCGTGTTCTTTTCAAAAAAAGACGGGGCTCCCGCCAGGAGAGCGGCGAGCCCCGTCAAGCCCGCTCCGTTGTCCTTCGATTGAGTTGTCAAAGAACCGTGCGAAGCGGCAAAAGCCGCTCCGCGAATCTCATTCACGATCCTTCGCGCCGCTTTCCCCACCCTTCGCGGGTCTTCGCGCCCCCTTCGCGGCTCATTCCCTCGCCTTCGCAACCTGTCGGCGACAGAGGATGAGGCACGAAGAATCGATCGA
>JAICSG010000971.1 GCA_025937035.1 Thermoanaerobaculia bacterium
CCGTTGGCCCTCATCACCCCGGCCCTCTTCTCCCCGCCTCCCCCCCACCTGTCGGGCGAAGAGGGAGAAAAGAGCCAGGCCTCTCTTGAAAGCCCCTCTCTCCCGTCAGGTGGGGGGGAGGCGGGGAGAGAGGGGTTGGGGAGTGAGGGGCCGCCCCGCAGGGGCGGTACTTTCCAAGCGGCCACCGGGCGAATCGAGATAAGCTCACTCCAACCATGCCGATCGCCGTTGACGCCATGGGGGGGGACTTTGCGCCGCAGTGCGCGGTGGAGGGTGCCTTCCGGGCCGCCCGCGAGGACGGCTGCTCGATCCTCCTGGTGGGGGATCGCGCCCGCGTCGAGGCCGAGCTGCGCCGCCTGGGATCTCCGGACGGCCGCATCGAGGTCGTCCATGCCGAGGAGGTGGTGGGCATGGACGAGCCCGCGATCACCCCGATCCGCAAGAAGCGCCGCTCCTCGCTCCGCCTGGCCGCCGAGCTGGTCCAGGAGGGGCGCGCCCAGGCCATGGTCACCGCCGGCAACACCGGCGCCGCCATGATCGCCGCCAAGATGGTCATCGGCACCGTCTCCGGCGTCGACCGCCCGGCCCTCGCCGCGGTGCTGCCCAACCGCACGGGGCGCACCGTGCTCCTCGATGTCGGCGCCAACGTCGACAGCAAGCCGGTCCACCTGCGCGAGTTCGCCGTCATGGGGCACTTCTACGCCCAGGAGGTGATCGGCACCCCCTCGCCCCGCATCGGCCTGCTGTCGATCGGCGAGGAGGAGGGGAAGGGGACCGACCTCACCCGCGAGGTCTTCAAGGGCTTAAAGACGACCGGGCTGAACTTCGTCGGCAACGTGGAGGGCGGGGACCTGTTCAACGGCTCGGTGGACGTGATCGTCTGCGACGGCTTCGTGGGCAACGTGGTGCTCAAGAGCGCCGAGGGGCTGGCCGAGTTCATCCTCCGCATGCTGCGGGAGGAGATCTCGGGGAGCCCCCGCGGCAAGCTCGGCTACCAGCTCGCCAAGCCGGCCTTCGACCGCTTCCGCGAGCGCACCGACTACAGCGAATACGGCGCGGCGCCGCTGCTGGGCCTGAACGGCGGCTGCTTCATCGGCCACGGCCGCTCCAACGCCCGCGCCATCCAGAACGCCATCCGCCGGGCCACCGAATTCTCCAACGCCCGGCTCGACCGCAAGATCAGCGACAAGATCGCGGAGCTCCATCGCCAGGAGGAGCGCCTCCTGGGCAACCGTCAGGAGGCCGAAGCCGGATGAGTCTCGCCACCCAGAAGCTCGCGTTCGTCTTTCCCGGCCAGGGCTCGCAGAAAGTGGGCATGGTCAAGGCCTGGGCCGATGCCTCCCCGGAGGCCCGCGCCACCTTCCAGGAGGCGGACGAGGCCCTCGGCTTCCCCCTCTCCCGCCTCTGCTGGGAGGGGCCCGAGGAGGAGCTCAACCTCACCGCCAACACCCAGCCGGCCCTGGTGGCCGCCTCCATCGCCGTGCTCCGCGCCCTCGCCGTGATGGCCCCGGAGCTCAAGCCCGTGGCCGTGGCCGGGCACAGCCTGGGCGAGTACTCGGCCCTGGTGGCCGCCGGAGCGCTCGATTTCGCCGACGCCCTCCGCCTGGTGCGGCGCCGCGGCGAGCTCATGCAGGAGGCCGTGCCGGTCGGGAAGGGGGCGATGGCCGCCATCATTGGCCTCGATCCCGAAACCATCGCGGGGATCGCCGCCGAGGCCACCCAGGGAGAGGTTTGCGCCGTGGCCAACTACAACGGTCCGGCGCAGACGGTGATCGCCGGCGACAAGGAGGCGATCGACCGCGCCGTGGCCCTGGCCAAGGAACGCGGCGCCCGCAAGGCCACCCTGCTGGCCGTCTCCGCCCCCTTCCATTCGCCGCTCATGCGCCCGGCCCGCGAGGGGATGACCCCCCTGCTCGCGGCCACGACCTTCAAAGCCCCCCGGGTGCCGGTGGTGACCAACGTCGACGCCGCCCCGGTCACCACGGGCGAGGCGGCGCGGGACGCCCTGGTGCGGCAGATCGACAGCCCGGTCCGCTGGGTCGAGTCGATGCTCCGGATAGAGAGCGACTTCGGCGTCCAGACGTTCGTGGAGGTGGGACCGGGCAATGTGCTCGCGGGGATGACCCGGCGGATCGTCCAGTCGGCCCGCACGACCGCGATCTCGGATCCCGATCATCTCCAGA
>JAICSG010000831.1 GCA_025937035.1 Thermoanaerobaculia bacterium
CCGGAGATCGGCCGCCCGCTCCGCGCCCCGGCGGACGGCGAGGTCTGCCCGGTGTTGCGGCGGTCGAGGTTCTGCTCCCGGATCACCGTGGGCGCCTGGGTCTGCGGGGCCGCCGTCGTCCCCTGCCCCGGCCGCCCCGCGACGGGCTGCTGGCGCTGCTGGCCCTGGGCCGTGGTGGCGGTCTGGTCCTTGGATTCCTCGCGCGGAGGAGGCGGCACCAGCAGGGAGGCGATGCGCGACGCGTCGTCGTACATCTTGGGCGCCTGCGGCGGGGCGTAATCGCTCTTGTAGGCGCGCAGCATCGCCTGGGTCACCAGCTTGTTGTCGACGATGTGCGGGTTCACCTCGGGGAAAGCGAGCTGGGGGTCGAGCGCGAAAGCCCTGGCGTAGGAGTCGACCGCCTTCGCGGTCTGCCCCCGGACCTCCTGGATCGTGCCGAGCTGGTAATGGGCCCAGGCGTGGCTGGGATCGGCCTTCACCGCCCGCTGATAGAGGTCGTAGGCCTCGCGCAGCTCCCCCCGCTGTTGCAGCAGGAGGCCGAGGTTGAACAGGGCCGACGCCTTGTTGGGATCGAGCTCGATCGCCTTGCGGTAGGCCGCCTCGGCCTCCGCGGGCTGGGGGACGAGCATCAGGAGGTTGCCGAGGTCGTTGAGCGCCGCGGCATCCTGGGGCCGCTCGGCCACCAGGCGGCGCTGCGCCTCCAGGGCCTTGGCCAGATTGGGCGGCGCCGCCGCGAGGGTGGCGATCGCCACGGCCGCCGTCAGGGCGGCGAGGACAGAGACGAGGATCCACGAGCTCCTTCTACGCACGGATAGCAACTCCTTCTTAGGCGCCCTCACGGGCTGTCACGGGACGGGCCTTGAGCTTGATCTTGCCGTCCTCGGCGGCCAGCCGGAACTGTACCTGGGCACAGCCCGTCTTCTCCCGGATGGCGTTCACCTGCCGCGCAAGATAGGTCTGGAAGCTGTCGAGGTCGAACCGGGGGGAGTCCCCCGGGGAGGCGGCGAGCCCCTGATAGAGGGCCTCGGCCGCCTGCGGATCGATGCGGTCGCCGAAGACGATCCCCTGCTCGGGATCGTAGCGCCGGGAAGCCGTCGCCAGCGCCGGGCGGGCGACGGGATGTCTCCCCTCCTCGTTGTCGCGCACGCGCCGGTTGAACAGCTCGTTGTAGCTGTTGAACCGGGCCTCCATGTCGCCCAGCCGGAAGCTGTCCACGGCGGTGGCCAGGCTGGTCATGCCGCGGAGCTGGCGGATCTGGGCCTGGACGCGCCCCCGCAGCTCGTCCGGCGGGAAGGGGAGCGCGCCGTTGAAGAAGCGCTCGAAGTCGACCCGGAGCTGTTGAATGTCACGGCCGAGCTGGTCGAGGAGATCGCCCAGGCCTGGCGCCTGGCGCGAAGCGGGCGCGCCCGGGCGTGCCGGGGCCGCTCCCGGCCTGGCGGGCTGAGACGACTGCGGATTGAGAACGCCCGCCTTCGGGCTTCGCTTCGGGTCCACGGATCTCCTAGAATGCTCGGAGCCGGATCATGACAAGCTCCATCTCTCACTCCATTATACGGGCGGGGTCCCGAAAGGGTCCAAGCCCGGCCGAAATTCGAGCCCTGGAATGGCCGCCGGCCGCATCCTGATCGTCGAGGACCGCGACTCCCTGCGGCGCATGCTGGAGCGGGCGCTGGGCCAGGAGGGGTACGAGGTCGAGGCGGCGGCGGACGGCCGCTCCGGCATCCAACTGCTCGCGGAGCGCCCCTTCGACTTCGTGCTCACCGACCTCAAGCTCCCCGACGTCTCGGGGATCGAGGTGCTGGCGGCCAGCCGGGCCGCCCAGCCGCGGGTGCCGGTGGTGGTGCTCACCGGCTACGGCACGGTGGGCACGGCCGTCGAGGCGATGAAGCTCGGCGCCTACGACTTCCTGGAGAAGCCGCTGGAGATCGACGATCTTGCGCGGCTGATCGAGCGCGCTATCGGCAGGGGGGGCGAACGGGGCGAGCCGGCCCTTTTCCAGGCTCCCGGCGCGCCGCCGATCGTGGGCTCCCACCCGCGGCTGCGCGCCGCCCTCCGGCTGCTGCAACGGGTCGGCCCCACGGAGAGCACGGTGCTGCTCACCGGCGAGAGCGGCACCGGCAAGGAGCTCTTCGCCCGCGCCATCCACGCCCTCTCGCCGCGGAAGGGGGGGCCCTGCGTGGCCCTGAACTGCGCCGCGATCCCCGAGACGCTGATCGAGAACGAGCTGTTCGGCCACGAGAAGGGGGCCTTCACCGGCGCCGACCGCCGCCAGCCGGGGCGCTTCGAGCAGGCGGAGGGGGGGACGCTGCTCCTCGACGAGATCGGCGAGCTGCCGCTCGCGGTGCAGGGCAAGGTGCTGCGGGTGCTGGAGGAGCGCACCTTCGAGCGCGTGGGCGGTGGGCGGACCCTGCGCGCCGACGTCCGGCTGGTGGCCGCCACCAACCGCGACCTCGCCGCCATGGTGGAGGACGGGGAATTCCGCTCCGACCTCTTCTTCCGCCTGAACGTCTTCCCCATCGAGCTGCCGCCGTTGCGCGAGCGGGCCAGCGACGTGCCGCTCCTCGCCCGCCACCTGCTGCTGGAGATCTCCCGCCGGCATCATGTGGAGCCGCCCCCCCGCCTGGAGGACGCGGCGGCCGAG
>JAICSG010000868.1 GCA_025937035.1 Thermoanaerobaculia bacterium
ATTGGGCCGCCGGCGGTCGAGGAGGGTCCAGACCAGTGCCACGCCGATCGCCAGGACCAGGTAGCAGAAGACCTGGACGTAATTGAAAGTGGTGTCCCCGCTGCCGTTGGGACGGACGGTGATGTCGGCGTGGAAGAGGTGTTTCCCGGTCCAGTGGACGGGAGCATCCCACAGGGCGTCGTACCATCGGGAGGTTGCCTGGCCGGGGAGCATGCTCAAGGGGAACGGCAGGTTATAGAGGACGAGGTAGGCGAACGCGAAGCGGAAGAGGAGCCGTTTCGCGGCCCCCCAGACGGGAGCGGCGCTCCGCGCCTCCGTCGCCGGTTCCATCTCCGGAGTCTCCACCCGCAAAGCCAAAGGCGTCGTCAAGGCGATCTTCCTCCTGGCACAAAGTCGAAGCCGTGGCGGAATTTTACTACGCCGGACGGTGTGAGGCCCTGGGGCGCCGTAGATGCGCGGTTGTCTAAGTTGCTATCTTCACACCCGCAGGAAATCTCCGACCCAGGTGTTCCACCCCACAAAACGGCACCCGGACCGGGGCGCGACATCAGGAGGGCAGCATGACGGCACGACGATGCGCAGGGATGCTGGCGGTTCTTCTCGGGGTTCTCTTCGGATCGACGATGCCGGGGCCGGCGCGGGGGGCCACGATCGCGGCGGCTCCGACCTTCTCGCCGGCTCCTGGGACGTTCCCGACGCCGGTGAAGGTCACGATCAGCTCCAAAACGTCCGGGGCGACTTTCTACTACACGACGGACGGCTCCGCGCCCTCGCGCCAGAAGAGCCCGTTCTACAAGGGCCCGATCACCCTCGGGGCCACCACCACCCTCAAGGCGATCGCGTT
Organism: Thermoanaerobaculia bacterium; assembly: GCA_025937035.1. GTDB lineage: Bacteria > Acidobacteriota > Thermoanaerobaculia > Multivoradales > UBA5704 > DATARR01. Next base: position 845 of record JAICSG010000868.1, read on the forward strand.
CAAGAGCGGGTTCCGGGCGAGCCCGACCACCTCCGGCGTCTATAAGGTCAATGCGCCGCCGCCCCCCTCGGAGGCCGGCGGCACGCTGTTCCTGGCCTCGCTCACGCCCCAGGTCGGCGCCACGAGCACGGGGTCCGGCTCCGCCAGCCTGACCCTGACCCAGGATCAGACCGCGGCGGTGCTGCGCTATTCGTACTCCGGCCTCACGGGGCCGATCACCAGCCAGCACATCCACGGTCCGGACGGCGCCATCCTCTTCGACCTCGACACCACGGCGCCGCAGGCCGACGGCTCGCGGGTCTGGCGGATCCAGCCGGTCGGGACCTATGACACGGCGAAGATCCTCTCCTCGCTGCGGGACGGCGGGTGCTATCTCAATCTCCACACGGCGGCCTATCCGTCGGGGGAGATCAAGGGGTACTTCCGGCAGTCGAGCGGCAGCCAGACCTTCACGCCGCCGCCCCCACCGCCGGCCCTTCCGGGAGGCCCGCCCACGGCCCAGGACGCCGCCCGCTTCCTCTTCCAGGCCACCTACGGGCCGCGGCCCGGCGAGGTCGAGTCCCTGCAGCAGACGGGCTTCTCGAGCTGGCTCGACGCGCAATTCGCCATGCCCACAGTCTCCCATCTGGCGACCTATGATCAGTTGCTGGCCTCGTCGGGCGAGCAGCCCAACGCGGGGCTGGTGCGGGAGTCGTTCTTCGCCCAGGCGGTCCAGGGGCCCGATCAGCTCCGCCAGCGGATGACCCTGGCGCTCTCCGAGCTGTTCGTGGTCTCCGATCAGGACGCCGTGCTGCGCAACAATCCGGAGGCCCTGGCGGCCTATCTCGACCTCCTGGAGCAGAACAGCTTCGGCAATTTCCGTGGTCTCCTGGAGGCGGTGACGCTCAGCCCGGCGATGGGGGTCTACCTCGACATGGCCGGGAGCAGCAAGTCGATCCCCGACAAGGGGGTCAATCCCAACGAGAACTACGCCCGCGAGGTCCTGCAGCTCTTCTCGATCGGTCTCTACGAGCTCCATCCGGACGGCACGCTCCGTCTGGACAGCACCAATCAGCCGATCCCGACCTATGACCAGGACGTGGTGAAGGCGTTCGCCCGCGCGTTCACCGGCTGGACCCTGGGCGGCCAGAACCAGGGCAATCTGGGGAAGTTCTTCCATCCCGACCGCAACTTCCGCATTCCCATGGAGCCCTGGGCGGCGTTCCATGCCACGGACGAGAAACAGCTGCTCGACGGCAACGTCCTGCCGGCGGGGCAGAGCGCACATACCGACCTCCAGCAGGCGCTCGACCTCATCTTCAATCACCCCAACACCGGCCCCTTCTTCTGCCGCGGCCTGATCCAGAAGCTGGTGACCAGCAATCCCAGCCCGGGCTACGTCTACCGCTGCGGGCAGGCGTTCGCCAACAACGGCGCCGGGGTGCGCGGGGACCTCAAGGCGGTGCTGCGCGCCATCCTCCTCGACTACGAGGCGCGGGCGTCGTCGCTCGCCACCCGGCCGGACGAGGGGCACCTGCGCGAGCCGGTGGCGCGCATCGCCGGCCTCCTGCGCACCCTCGACGCCCGGCCCCGCAACGGCCGCTGGACGTTCGCCCGTTCGTTCGACCGGGCGGGGAAGAGCACGGGCCAGACCC
>JAICSG010001129.1 GCA_025937035.1 Thermoanaerobaculia bacterium
CCAGCGGCTCGCGGATCAGCGCGCCCAGGCCGTGAAGAGCTACCTGGTGACTCGGCACGGGATCGACCCGAGCCGGATCACCACCCAGGGTCAGGTCACCGATCAGAGGTCGTGCACGGTCGTCCTCACGATCAATCCCTGACCGGGGAGAATCCGCAGTGTCCTCGAAAGGCCCCGTCCCGGCGGGGCCTTTCCCTTTTGAGGGAGGCTCAATGTAGAGACGCCCCGTGGGGCGTCTCCGGTGGGCGGTATCGGCTGTGCGCGTTCAGAGGAGACGCCCCACGGGGCGTCTCTACATTGGAAGGGGAAGCCTTTCTCTACAGCCGGCGGTGGCGGGCCACCGGGATGGCCTGGCGGACGCGGGCCACGCGGTCGAGATCGATCTCGGCGAGAGCGAGCCCGGGGCCGTCCGAGGCGGTGGCCGTGGGGATGCCCCAGGGGTCGACGATCATCGCGTGACCCCAGGTGTGGGTGAGGCCGCCGTCGTCGTGCTTGCCATGCTGGGCCGGGGCGATCACCCAGCATTGATTCTCGATGGCGCGGGCGCGGATCAGCGGCTCCCAGTGGTCCTTGCCGGTGGCCAGGGTGAAGGCCGAGGGGATCATCAGGATCTCCGCCCCCTGCTCGACCAGCCGGCGGTAGAGCTCGCCGAAGCGCAGGTCGTAGCAGATCGAGAGGCCGAAGCGGCCGAGCGGCGTCTCGACCACCGCCGTCCCCTCGCCCGGCTTGCAGGTGGCCGACTCGGCGAAGCGCACCCCGTTGGGCACGTCGACGTCGAAGAGGTGGATCTTGCGGTAGGTGCCGAGGATCTCCCCCTCGGGGGAGAAGAAGACGCTGGTGTTGTAGCAGCGCCCGGCCTCGCCGCTCCGCTCGTTGAAGGAGCCGAGCAGCAGGTGGATGCCGAGCCTGCGGGCGAGCTCGGCGAAGCGGGAGCCGGTGCGGCCGTCGAGCGGCTCGGCGCGGCGTACCTTCTCTTCATGAGGCCCGAGATAGTTGGTGTTCTCGGGCGTGGCCACGAAGCGGGCTCCGTGGGCGGCGGCGCGCTCGATCAGGGCGCGGGCGCTCTCCCAGTTGGCCTCTTCGTCGGACGTGGACGTGAGCTGGACGGCGGCGGCGAGAAACATAACCGTTTTTGTAGCATACTCCTGACGGGGTCGTGACCCTGCCGTCACCCCGGGGTGTGATCCTGTCCGCGGGAGGCAAAAGAACCGCTTGGAGACGCTCAGCACCCTTCTCGCCGTCCTCGCGGCGGTCTCGCTTCTGATCACCCTGGGGGTGACCGGCGGCGCCCTGGCGTTCCTCGCCCGCCGCCGGCCGGCCGAGCCCGCGGTGCTGCCGCCCATCGCGGTCCTCAAGCCGCTCAAGGGGATCGACGAGGGGCTCTACGAGAACCTCGCCGCGCTGGCCCGCCAGGACTACCCCGCCTTCGAGCTGGTGCTGGGGGCCGAGGAGCCGGACGACCCCGCCCTGGCGGTGGCCGAGCGCCTGCGGCGCGATTTCCCCGCGGTACCCATCACCATCGTCCGGGGCGCCGCGCCGCTCGGCTACAACCCGAAGGTGACCAACCTCGCCTCGCTGGCGCCGCGCGCGCGTCACGAGCTGCTGCTGATCTCCGACTCCAACGTCCGCCCCCGGCCTGGCTACCTGCGGGCGCTCGCCGCCGAGCAGGCCGCCGGCGGGGTGGGCCTGGTGTCGAACGTCTTCGCCGGCACCGGCGAGCAGAGCCTCGGCGCCCTGTTCGACAACCTGCACCTCAACTCGTTCGTGGCCGCCTCGGTCGCCACCGCCCAGCTCGTCC
>JAICSG010000230.1 GCA_025937035.1 Thermoanaerobaculia bacterium
CCGGAGGCACCGCCGCCTCCCCCGCCGCCGTCCGTTCTGCGCAGGGGCATGCTGCTCCTGGTCCCGGCGCTGCGGGCGGCGCTCTATCTGACCGTCTACGTCCTCATCCAGTACGCCGAGGTCCTGGGGATGACCGCCCTCGCCCGCCTGGGAGGCTGGGAGCTGTTCCGGCGCGGGGGCCTGGGGAGCTCCAGCGAGCTCTTCCTGGTGCTCACGGTGCTCACGCTGCCGCCGCAGATCGCGGTGACCTGGCTGTTCGTCCGCTTCCTCGACCGCCGGACCCTGGCCAGCGTCGGCCTCCGCCGGCCGGCCGGGGGACCGGGAGCCACCTGGCGGCAGCTCGTGACGGCCCCCCTGGGAGCCGTGGCGGTCCTGGGGGCGTGGCTGGCTCTGGTGTTGGTCCTACCCTCCAGCCTCGCCGCGGTCCACTATGGTGGGATCAGTCTGCAGAGGCCGGCCTGGTGGCCGTTCCCGCCCGCCCTGCTGCTCCTGGCCCTGCTGATCGGGTTCGTCCTCCAGGGGGGATTGGAGGAGCTGATCATCCGCGGCTACGTCTACCACACACTCCGCGACCGCTGGCGGCCATGGACCGCCGCGCTCGGCTCCTCGCTCCTCTTCGCCTTCCTCCATCTCGGCAATCCGGACGTCTCCGCCTCGGCCCTGCTCAACATCGTGCTCGCCGGCATGGTCCTGGCCGCCCTGGTCGAGCGCACCGGCAGCCTGTGGAGCGCCACCCTCGCCCACGGCGCCTGGAACTTCGCCGTCGCCTGCCTGCTCTCGGTGCCGGTGAGCGGGGTGCGGATCTTCCATCTCCTGAGCGTCACCATCACCGGCGATCCGGGCCTCACCGGCGACGGCTTCGGCCCCGAGGGGAGCTGGCTGCTGACCCTGATCGGCATCGGGCTGACGGCGGGGCTCTGGTGGGGGCTCTGGCGGCGGCCGAGCGAGCGGGGAGCTATCGAGAGCCGGCCGTCAGCTCCAGAGGACGGAATTCGCCCGCTGTCCTCTTGAAACGTCCCTGCCGGAGGACGATCCGGCCGGCGCTTCCTGGGATCATGGAATGGCGTATCCTTTGCACAACAAGTCCCCGAATCTCAATATTTCCCCTGGGGAGGGATGACGATGCTGAAGCTCCTCTCGCTTTCGAGCCTTCTCCTGATGACGGCCTGGATGCCGGCGCTCGCCGCCGCTCCCCCCGCCGCTCCGAGCTTCGGCGAGGCCCTGGAGGTCAACGTCGTCAACGTTGACGTCTCCGCGGTGGACAAGGACGGCCACCGGGTCACCGGCCTCGGCAAGGACGACTTCGAGCTCCTGGAGGACGGCAAGAAGGTGGCGATCTCCAACTTCGAGGTGGTGGAGGCGGGACCGTCCCGCCCCGCGGCGTCCGCCCCTGCCGCCTCCGGCGCTCCGGCCGCCACCCCTGCCAGCGGGCCGCAGGACGACCTGAGCCTGGTGGTCTACTTCGACAACTTCAATATCCAGCCCGCCCACCGCGCGCGGGCCGTGCGGCAGCTCCGCGAGCTTCTCACTCGCCAACTCGATCCGGGGACCCAGGTGATGCTGGTCACCTACGACCTGGGGCCGCACGTCCGCTTCCCGTTCACCACCGATCCGGCGGTCATCGACCGGGGGCTCCAGGAGATCGAAAAGCTGTCGACGCACGGCGGCGAAACGGCGAGAGACCGCAAGCAGGCCTACACCTGGTCCATGGACATCCAGCGGGATGCCCTCTCGGACCCCACCGATCCGATCCCCTGCCCGCTGAGCATCGCGACGCCGGCGCGCAACTATGCCGCGGCCCGGCGCCAGGAGGTGCTGCGCACGATTGGTGCCCTGACCGTGATGGTCAACTCGCTCTCGGGCGTGCCCGGCCGCAAGGCGTTGCTCCACGTCAGCGACGGCATCCCGATGAATCCCGGAGAGGAGATCTTCCAATTCCTCGTGGAGCTTTGCGGTGGTGGCGGAGCGACCTCCGGGATCGGGAACATCCCCGTCATCCGGGCCGCCACGACGAAAAAACCCGACAGCGAGGCTGGCCCTCCCTCGTCCAGGGACGCTCTGGACCCTTTGACCACCTACGATTCGCTCTCCCTGGGCCCCCGGTCGTACCAGGCCGCCTCGCAGGCGATGCTGGATGCCCAGTCCTATAGCGTCGCCAAGGAGCTGCGGCTGCTGGCCGCCCATGCCAACGCCCAGCGGGTGACCCTGTACACCCTGCAGGCCTCGGGGCTGGAGCCCCCCTTCGGGGTCGACGCCGGCGCCGGGCCCGAGGACCGGCTGTTCCAGTTCCCCTCGATCGGCACCTCCCTGCGGATGAACCACCGGGAGCCGCTCCAGCTCCTGGCGGACGCCACCGGCGGGCGCGCCATCCTGGACGCCAACGACTTCCGGCCCGACCTCCTCCGCATGCGGGAGGACCTCGACAGCTTCTACTCGCTCGGTTTCACGCCGGCCCACAGCGGTGACGGCCGCGAGCACAAGATCGAGGTGAAGGCCAGGCGGCCGGGCCTCCGCCTGCGCTACCGCCAGAGCTACCGCGACAAGCCGGTGCTCGAAAGGGTGGTGGACCGCACCCTGGCGGCCCTCTTCTACGGCGTCGAGGACAACCCGCTGGAGATCACCACCCAGGTGGGCGAGCCCACGCCGGCCGAGGAGGGGCAGTACGTGGTGCCGGTCAGCCTCAAGATCCCGCTGTTCAAGCTGGCCATCCTGAGCCAGCAGAACCAGACCTACGGCGGCAAGCTCCGCGTCCTGGTGGCGGTGCGCGACGAGGCGGGGGGCACCTCCCCCGTGCGCCAGGTCGAGGTGCCGCTCGACATCCCCCGCAAGGAGGTGCTGAACGCCATGGGCCAGTACTACGTCTACACCTTGACGCTCAAGCTGAAGCCCGGCCTCCAGCACGTCGCGGTGGCCGTGCGGGACGAGGTCGCCACCACCACCTCGTACCTGAGCCGGCCGGTTCAGGTGGGGGCCGCGGCGGCGAACCGCTAGGCGGTCGCCAGAATGATTTTCCCGAAGGCGCCGCCCTGCCCCAGCGCCTTGTAGGCCTCAGCGGCCCGCTCCAGGGGGAAGACGCGGTCGATCACCGGCCGGAGCCGGCCGTCGAGCAGCCTCGGCAGGGCAAAGGCGGCGAACCCCTCCGTCAGCCGCGCCTTCTCCTCCCGCGGGCGGGCGCGCAGGAGCGAGCCCACCACCTTGAGCCGCCGGCTGAGGATCAGCCCGAGATCCACCTCCGCCCTGCGGCTCCCCACCGTGCCGATCACCACCAGCCGCCCGCGAGGGGCGAGGGCGGCGAGATGGCTGCCGAAGTCCGGACCCGCCGTGTAGTCGATCACCAGGTCGGCCCCGCGGCCGTTGGTCGCCTCTTTCACCTGGCCCGCCAGATTGGCCCCTTCCAGGCAGACCTCGTCGATCCCGAGATCGCGGAGCAGCTCCAGCCGCTCCCGGCTGCGGCCGGCGGCGAGCACGCGCGCCCCCAACTCGCGGGCGAGTTGCACGGTGAAGCTCCCCATGCCGCCGGTGGCGCCGGTCACCAGCACGGTCTCCCCCGTCTGGAGCCCCCCCTCGACCACCAGATTGACCCAGGCGGTGAGGGCGGCCTCAGGGATCGCGGCGCCTTCGATGAAGCTGAGGTTGTCCGGCAACGGCATGAGCTGCCCGACGGGGATGGCGGCGCGGGTGGCCTGGGCGCCGCCCCCGACCAGGGCCATCACCCGGGTGCCCGGCTGCCAGGGGCTCCCCTTCTCCCCCTCGAGCACCACGCCGGCGCATTCGAGCCCCGGCACGTCGCTCTCCCCCGCGGGAGGCGGATAGTGGCCGCGCATCTGGTGGAGATCGGCGTGATTGAGGCCCGCGGCCTCGACGGCGACGAGCACCTCCCCCGGCTCCGGGATCGGATCGGGGAGCTCGCCGACGATGGGTGTGGGATGGCTGGGATCGGCGGGTAGGATGGCGCGCACGGCGCCATCCTACCCCACGAAGGTTTGCCTAGTGCGTGCCGATCGGCCGCACCTTGGGGATCGCCACCGGCTCGGGCTCGGCCGGCTCCGGCTTGAGCTGCGTCTCGCCGCGCTCGCGGAGGGTCAGGGCGCCCTCCTCCAGCCAGGCGTGCTGGCCGTCGAGCACCCGCAGGGCCACCTTGTACTTGCGGACGTCGTCGTTGGCCCACAGCTCGTGGAAGAGCTGAACCACCTTGCGGCGGGCGTTGCGGCAGAAGAGGTCGGCCAGCTCGGCGGCGTTGGCCGCCTCCTTGTGCCCCGCCTCTTCCATGGCGTGCGCCCGGGCCACCGAGGCCGCCATCGCGAACAGCTCGTTGGCTACGTCCACCAGCCGGAAGAGGAACGCCTGCTTGTTCTGGAGCTTCCCCTGGTAGGCGATCATGCCGTGGAAGATCTGGCGCGACAGCCGACGGGTGTTGCGCTCCACGAACCGCAGATGGCCCGCCAGCTCTCCGAATTCCTTGTAGCGCGGCCACTGCCCCCAGCCCAGCCAGCGGGTGGGATACCACGAAGCATAGAAGGCGGAGATCTTCGGCAGGTCGGAGAGCTTCTCGGCCACGCTCTTCTCGGGATCGATCATCGCCCCGGCCACCTGCAGGTGCTTGTCCACCGCCTCGCGGGCCATGAACAGGTGCATGATCTCGGACGACCCCTCGAAGATCTTGTTGATGCGATAGTCGCGCATCATCTGCTCGACCGCGATCGGCTGCTCGCCGCGCGCCTTGAGCGAGGTGGCGGTCTCATACCCCCGGCCGCCGCGGATCTGCATGGTGTCGTCCACGATCTCCCAGGTGCGGTCCGAGTTCCACTCCTTGCAGGCCGCCGCCTCCAGGCGGATGTCGTAGCCGCCGCGGTCGGACATCTCGGTGGCGAGGGCCACGATCGACTCCATGGCGAAGGTGGTGGCCGCCATGTCGGCGATCTTGTGGGCGATCGCCTCGTGCTTGCCCACCGGCTTGCCCCACTGCACCCGCTCGCTGGCCCAGGTGCGGCAGATCTCCAGGCAGAGCTTGGAGGTGCCCACCGACCCGTTGGGGATCGACAGGCGGCCGTCGTTGAGGGTGGTGAGGGCGATCTTCAGCCCCCTCCCCTCCTCGCCGATCAGGTTCTCGGCGGGGATGCGGACATTCTTGAAGGAGATCACGGCGTTGGCGAGCGCCCGCAGGCCCATGAAGTGGCAGCGGTGCTCGACCTTCACGCCCGGCCAGTTGGTCTCGACCACGAAGGCGCTGATCTTCTTCGACTTCGGGTCCCGCGCCATCACCACCAGCAGCTTGGCGATGGTGCCGTTGGTGCACCAGAGCTTCTCGCCGTTGAGGACGTAGTCTCCCTCGGGGGTCTTCTCGGCGGTGGTCTGCACGCGCGCCGGATCGGAGCCCACCTGGGGCTCGGTCAGCGCGAAGGCCGAGATGTCCCCCGCGGCGCAGCGCGGCAGGTACTTCTTCTTGAGAGCGTCCGAGCCGAACAGCTTGAGCGGCTGCGGCACGCCGATCGACTGGTGGGCCGACAGCAGGGCCGAGAGGTTGCCGTCGATCGAGCCCAGGAGCTGCATCACCTTCTGGTACTCGACGTTGGTGAAGCCGAGGCCGCCGTACTTCTTCGGGATCTTCATCCCGAACGCGCCCAGCTTCCGCAGGCCGTCGACCACCTGCTCGGGATACTCGCCGGTCGTGTCGATCTCCACCGGGTCCACCTGATCGCGCAGGAATTCCTTGATGGCGTTGTAGAAGGCGGCGAACTCGGGCCGCTCCTCCGCCGGCAGCGGGTATGGGTGGATCAGGTCGAGACGGAAATTGCCAAGGAACATCTCCCGCAGGAAGCTCGGCTGCTTCCACTCGGTCTCGCGGGAGGCTTCCGCCACTTTTCTGGATTCAAGCTCGCTGATCTGCTCCAGCTCCTTCGACATGGGTCTCTCCCTTTTTGGCTTGAGCGGGCCGGCCCTGAAGGGTCTTTATGCCGCACTGCGACAATGATACCAGCCCTTCGCCCCTCGCGCCAGTCATATTCTTCCAGAGTAGTGCTACTTCTGACGGCAGAGGCTCGCCGCAGTGCGGCTCACCCGTCGCTGAAACGTTGCAAGAGGGTTGCCGGGGAGACCGGAGCGCCCCGGGCCGGGCGGCCCGGGGCCGATTCAACTTACGGGCAGCAGCTCCGGAAGTTGTTGTAGCTGGACTCGGTGCACTTCAGGGCCGTGGTGTTCGCCCGGCCCGCGATGTCCCGCAGGTAGCTCTCGTCGATCTCGAGGAGGCCGGACGGATGCTCGGGGAGCTGAGCGGCCTCCTCCGGGGTCAGGCTGGCGCGATACAGAGGATCTTTCCAGGCGCGGACGGCATCGATCTTCTTCATCAGAGGACCTCCTTCTGAGCTGGTTTGCGCCTCCACGGCGGCAAACCCCTTCACTACTCTCAGTGACCCGCGGACCCGGATCGGGGACATCGCCGGACGAAAAAAGGGGCCGCCGCCGGGGCGCCCATCTCCCGGCGGCGGTGCAATACCTATTCAGTTGTCAAAGAGCCTCTGGGCACCCGCCGAAAGGGCTTTCCCCTTCCGCCGGACGACCTCGCGACGCACCATAACCTCAATTCCTCCCGGTTTGCAACCCTTTTTTGATGATCGTTTCCAGATCGTCCGCCAACAGGCCTTTCGCGGCCGGCAAAAGACTTTTCACCGGC
>JAICSG010000085.1 GCA_025937035.1 Thermoanaerobaculia bacterium
CTGCGCGAGCGGCCGGGGGACGACATGGAATTCGGCTTCCCGCGGGACGCCGGCGACACCGGTGCCCGGCCCGAGAATCTCGCCGTGGCGCGGTTTCTGGCCGAGGGCGCGCCGTTCCACCTCCACGCGAGCTTCCATGGAATCAGCTTCACCCCGGGCCCCTGGTTTCTGATCGAGGAGGCCTGGATCGATCGCACGGCGGGGCTGCGCGAGGCCCTCCGCCGCCGGGTGCGCGAGATGGGATATCAACCTTTCGACGTCGACCGCGGCGGAGAGAAAGGTTTTCGCCGCATCGATGAAGGCTTCACCACGCGTCCGGATTCGCGATCGATGATCCGTTGGTTCGAGGAGCGGAACGATCCGGAGACGGCGGCGAAATTCCGTCCCAGCTCGATGGAATACATCCGCTCCCTCGGAGGCGATCCCTTCACCATGGTCTCCGAGATGCCGCTCTTCCTGCGCCCCCTGGAGCCGGGGGAGACGGGGAGGCCGGACGATCCTCATTTCCGGGCCTTCCTGGACCGCATCGCCGGCCGGTCCGCGGGTGAGGTGCGGAGCGAGATGGAGAGGAGCGGCGTGCGGGGGATGCCGATCCGGGATCAGATGCGGTTGCAGCTTGAGCTCCTGAATGAGGCCCTGGAGGCGGTGCGAGGCGCGAAATGAAGATCTCGCCGGATGCTCAGATCCCGCTCGAGAAGATCACGAAGTATCTCCTCGTTCACAGAGAATGGGACGACAAATCCAAGTTTCTTGCCCAGGCCGGGTTCCTGAGGGATAATCCTGAGCTGCTCTTACGGGCTATCCGGAAGCTTGCGGCGGATGTGGATGCAGTGGAGGATAGGGCCAACGAATATGGGGTTTTCTTCCGGGTAGAGGGCGAGCTCCAGGGACCGAACGGTCGGAGCCTTCAGGTGGTGACGATCTGGCTTCGTTGGCACGTAGACGGGCAGGTGCGATTCGTGACCCTGAAGCCCCGAAAGGAGAAAAAGTCGTGAGGTTACCTCTTTACGAACGCGTGGCTCTGCGGCGGGACTTCCCGGAGCACGATCTCAAAAAAGGGGATGTCGCCGTCCTGCTCGATTACGTGCCGCATCCTGGAGGCGGTGAGGAGGGGTGTGTCCTCGAGGTCTTCAACGCGCTCGGTGACTCGATCGCGGTCGTCACGGTCAAGGAGTCCGAGATCGAAAGCCTCCAGGCGAACGAGGTCTTGGCAATCCGCCGGTTGGCAAAAGCAAGTTGATTGTTCGGAGTGGCTCTATCGAGATGCCGCCAGCGCCAGCACCGCGTTCTGCCCCCCGAAGGCGAAGGACTCGGAGAGCGCGTAGCGGGCGGCCACGGGCTCGGCCGCGCGGAGGAAGGCGAGCGGGACTTCCGGATCGCTCAGATTCCGCGAGGGGTGGGCGACGCCGTCGCGCAGGGTCAGGGCGGTCACCAGGGCCTCGATCGCGCCGCTGGCGCCCAGGGTGTGCCCCAGCAGTGATTTCGTGGAATTGACCCGCGTCTCCCTTGGAAACAGCTCGGAGAGCACCCTCGCCTCCACGTCGTCGTTGGCCGGCGTGCCGGTGCCGTGGGCGTTGACGTAGCCCACGTCCGCGGGCGCGAGGCCGGCGTCGGCCAGGCAGAGGTCCAGGGCACGGCGGATCTGCCGTCCCTCCGGAGCCATGGCCATGAGGTGGTGGGCGTCCGCGGTCTCGCCGTAGCCCAGGATCTCGGCCAGCACGTCCGCCCCCCGCCGGCGCGCCGCCTCCAGATCCTCCAGCACCAGGACGGCGCCGCCCCCCTCGCTGAACAGGAAGCCGCAGCGCTCGCGGTCGAAGGGGCGGTTGAGCTGGTCCGGAGGCAGGGGCCCGGCGGCGAGCGCGCCCACGGCGTCGAAGCCGCGGAAGGCACAGCCGAAGGGATCGCTGAGGAATTCGACCCCGCCCGCCACAGCCAGATCGCATTCCCCCTGGCGCAAGGCGCGGAAGGCCTGCCCCAGAGCCATGGTGCCCGAGGCGCAGGCGCCCGCGAAGGTGCGGCACGGGCCGGAAAGCCCCAGCTTGATCGACAGGGCCGCCGCCGAGGCGTTGGGCATCGTCATCGCCACGGAGAAGGGGTTGAAGGCGCGCGGGATGGCGAGCTCCGCGAGCACGGCCCCGGTACCTTCCAGCTCCTGAAGGGCGCGGCGCGGCTGGTCGAGGACGATGAAGCGGCTGCTTTCGAGACAGGAGTGGAGGCCGCCCACGCCGGTGCCCAGGAAGACCCCGGCGCGGTCGCCGTCGACGCCCGCGATCCGCCAGGCGTTCCGGCGCGGGTCGGCGCTCTCCAGGGTGAGCCCGGCCCGCCGTAGCGCCTCCTCGGCGGCGAGCAGGCCGATGCGGCTGGCCGGATCGAGCTGCTTCTTCTCGATCCGGGTCATCAGGGGGGTCTCGCGCTCCCAGGCGCCGAGCGGGGACCAGACGCGGGAACGCAGGGGGGAGTGGCGGGCCCAGGCGGCGGGGATCTCCTCGACCACCGTGCCCCCCTCCAGGCAGCGGCGCCAGAAGCCGTCGACGTCCGTCCCCAGGCTGCTGACCACGCCGGCCCCGGTGAGGGCCACCCGCCGCTCTCCGGCCGGCGAGCTAATCGCGGGCTCCCCCGGCGCCGCCGGCCACCAGGAAGTCGACCACGGAGCCGACGGTGGTCAGGCCGGCGATGTCCTCGTCCTCCAGGGTGCGGCCGAAGGCGTCCTCCAGCTCGAAGACGAGGGTGATCAGGTCGATCGAGGCCACCCCCAGATCCTCCAGCCGGGCATCGAGGCCGATCTCCCCGACGTCGCGGTGCAGAGTCTCCGCCAGGAGCTCCCGGACCCGGATCGCCACCTCTTCGCGGTCGAGCGTTTCCATGGCCGTGAAGATATCAGTCTAGCGCGCCGCGGGAGGCTTCCAGACCCCTCGCTGCCCCTCGTACCACTCCAGCGGGTGCACCAGCTTGATCGACCGCTGGCCGTCGCGCATCTCGATCCCCGCGGCCAGGCGGCCGTAGCGGACGAAGAGGTCCCCCCAGCGGCGGGTCTTCGAGAAATCCATCCGCGTGCGGATCTCCAGGGGGCCGCCGTTCGCCTGGAGCGACTCCACCTCCACGGCGCCGTTGCCCAGCCGCACCGCGCCCCGGGCGGTGAGGTTCTCGACCGTCAGGGCGTCGTTGAACCAGCGCAGGAAGCGGCTGCGCTCGGAGAACAGCGCCAGGAGGGGGCCTGAGTTCTTCATGTCGACCTGCCCCTCGCCGCGCAGGGAGAGGGGGGTGCCCCACACGATCGAGCCGCCGCTGAGCTCGCCGCGGGCCCACCAGCCGGGGAGCTCCGCCTCGTTTTTGGATTCCACATTCCGGTAGGAGACGTCCTGGAGCTCCAGGCGCGTCCCCTTGAGATCGAATTTGCGGTTGGCGAGGTCGGGGCTGGCGAGCGGCGCTCGAAGGGCGAGGCGGCCGGCCATCTCCAGGTTCTGGAAGCGGACCCGCGCGGCGTCGGAGGTGAGCAGGGCCGTCCCCTTCGTCCGGTTGGTGGCGGTGGAGGCTTCGAGGTGGAGGCGCGCCCGGCCGCGGCCGGAGACGATCCACAGCCCCCCCTCCTTGGGCAGCAGGGCGTCGTAGACGGTGAGGTCCGGCACCTCGGCGTCCGGCAGGTCGAGGGTGGCGTCGAAGTCGGGTATCGGGCCGGTGAGGTCGAGGGCGGAGGGGATGACGGCGCTGAGCTGGAGCCCCTGGCCGCGGAGGTAGTCGGGCCACCCCTTCTGCCGCAGGTCCTCGAAGACGAAGCGGTTGAAGCGCACCCGCAGGGCCGTCCGGGTGGCGGCGCCCTCCTGGGCCACCGCCACGGTGACCGTGCCCCGGCCCGTGGCCCGGCTGTCGAAGACGGTGGCCTGGATGGGGGAGGCCTCCACGGCGATCCGGCTGCCGGGGGCGAGCCGGCCGTGATCGAGGCTCACGTCGGCGCTCAAGGCCCCTTTTCCCTGGAGCGCCAGCCAGGGGGTCTTCTTGAGGTAGTCGCGGAGGAAGCCCAGCGAATCGATGGGGGTGCGCACGGCCGCCGTGCCGCTGACGTAGCGGAGGAAGGCGGGTCCGGTGGTCTGCCCCAGGATGGAGGGATCGACCCGGGCCTCAGCCCGCACCGCGAGGGAGCGCGCGACCGTTTCGCCGCCGGCGTCGAAGCGGCCGTCGGGCATGGTGAAGGCGGCCCGGCGCACGGCGAGGGTGCCGTCCGGCAGATAGGAGAAAGTGGCCTCGGCCTGGGCCTCGCCGGCCAGGAGGTAGCCGCCCAGGGCCACCTCCCGGATGCCGGTGAGGCGGCCGCCGGCGATCCGCACCGTCCACGGCGGGCTCTGCTCCCCTCCCGGGGCCGGCTTGGGTTTCTCCAGGCTCAGGCGGGCGGAGACGCCGTCCGCCCGCAGACCGTCGATGACGATCCGCCGGGAGAGAAAGCCGGCGAGGTCGACCCGGCCGCTGGCCTGGTCGAGGCTGGCGCGCAGGGTGGCCCGGCTGCCCGGGGCCTCGATCCGCAATCCGGTGGCGCGCACGTCGCTCGTCAGCGGGAGCTGGAGCGGCGGCTTGTCCTCGTCCTGCGGCTTGACCTGGAGATCGCGCACGGTGGCGAAGAGCTTGCTCAGGCGGGTCTCCTGGGTGGTGGACATCACGGCGAGCGTGGCGGCCCGGAAGAGCGGCGGATGCCCTTCGACGCGGCCGGCGGCCAGCCCCTTGGCGTCGACCCCCAAGTGGAGGAGGGTGCCTTTCGGCCCGTTGGTGACCGCCGTGGTGATCGCGAACGGGGAGCCGCCGTCCACGGCGGGCGCGGTGACGTCGAACCGGCTCCCCGGCGCCAGCCGCCCCTGCTCGATCCGCAGATCGGCGATCAGGGCGCCCGGCGCCTCATGGCCGGTCTTCACCAGCCCCGAGCTCTCCAGGAAGGGGAGCTCCGGCACCTCTCCCCGCGCCTGGAGCGTGCCGGAGAGGAAGTCGAACCCCTCCAGGCCGGGGTGCTCATGGGGAGCATAAGGGCCCATGCTGGCCGCGGCCTCGAGATGGACCTTGCGGGCGATGGGATCTTTCCCTATCGCGAGCTGCGCGCCGGGCATGGTGACCTGGGAGGGATCGAGCCGGAAATTCCGGCGGATCACCACCCAGAATGCCCCGGAGCCCTGGCCGTCGCCGGTGATCCGGAAATCGTTGAAATCAAACTCGCGGATGTGGTCGAGGGTGATCCGGTCGAAGCGCAGGGTCCAGGGCTGATAGCTCCGGTCCTCGGGGGTGTCCGGCTCCGCGGCCTCCTTGCGGTCTTCCGCCGTCTCCTGCTCGGGGCCGCGCAGCACCCTGGACCGCACCCCCTCGGTGTGGAGGTCGGTCACCTGGAAGGTGCGGTGGGTGAGATGCCCCAGCAGGATCCAGCCGCGCGCCCGCTCCGCGTCCACCGTCCAGGTCGTCTCGTTGACGTGCCCCCAGAGCTTCAGGCCCCGCACCTGCACCAGCCCGGGCCAGACCGTCCACGCCGCGGACCAGGCGATGCGGAACTTCTCCGGCCGGCGGTTGAAGGCCTTGGGCGCCAGCGGTGAGTTCAGGAACAGGTTCACTCCCAACAGATAGACGCCTGTCAGGATCAGGACCGCGAAGAGAAGCCGTTTCAGCCAGATGCGCACGCCGGAGGGGGCTTAGGCAGGAAGCGTGCCAGGGGTGCTCACCCGCCCGGGATTGAAATCCCGGGCGGGCGAGCCCCCTACTTCAACGCCTTCACCGGGTCCAGCCCCGCCGCCTTCTGGGCCGGCAGCCAGGAGGCGAGCAAGGTCACCAGGAGGAGCACCACCGGCACGCTGATGAAGGTGAAGGGATCGGTCGCGCCCACACCGAAGAGGAGACCGGACATCAGGCGGGTGAGCGCGAAGGAGCCCGCGATCCCCAGGATCAGACCCACTCCGACCAGCGCCATCCCCTGGCCCAGCACCAGCCGCAGCACCTCTCTCTGGCCGGCGCCGACGGCCATGCGGATGCCGATCTCGCGCGTCCGCTGGCTCACGGTGTAGCTGAGCAGGCTGAACAGGCCGAGCACCGCCACCAGCAGGCCGAGGAGGCCGAAGAGGCTGGCGATCTCGGCGTACATCCGCGGCTCGATCAGGCTCCTCTGGATCTGCTCGTCGAGCGGCAGGAGATCGACGATCGAGACGTCCGGATGGGCCGCGCTCACCGCCCGCCGCAAGACCGGAGCCAGCACGTCCGGCGGCAGGGAGGAGCGCACGGCCAGGGTCATCCGGGGGTGGAAGCGCTGCTCGAAGGCGAAGTACATCGCCGGGCCCGGCGGCCTGGTGAGAGAGTCGATGCGCACGTCGCCGGTCACGCCGACCACCTCGAAGGTCGGGCCGGCGTCTCCGAATTGAGGGAGCTCGGAGAGGGTGACCTTGCGTCCGACCGGATTCTCCTCCCCCCAGAGCTTCCGGGCCAGGACCCGGTTGACCACCACCACCGGGGCCGCGCCGCGCCGGTCGTGGAGGTCGAACGGCCTCCCCTGCAGGATCGGGATGCCCAGCATCTCGAAAAAGCCGGGGGCGACGATGTTGTAGCCGGTCTCCACCGGCGCCTTGGGATGATCCTGGGAAGTCACCTCGACGGTGCGGAAGACACCGGCGAGAGGCGGGTTGTAGCAGAGGTTGGCGGCCTGGACCTCCGGCAGCCGCCGCACCGTTTCCAGGGCCCGGTTGCAGACGGCGAGGACCCCCGCGGTGGAGATGCTGGCGCGCGGCACGAAGAGCGTGGCGAGGACGAGGTGGTGCGGGTTGAAGCCCGGATCGACCTGCCGCGCCTGCTGGAGGGTGCGGACCAGCAGGCCGCCGCCGAGCAGCAGGAGCGCCGACAGGGCCACCTGGGCCACCACCAGGAGCTTGCGCGGAGCGAGCGCTCCCGCCGGCCCGCCGGTGGCGCCCGCGGCGTCGCTCTTGATCGGCGCCACGAGATCCCCGCGGAGGGCCCGCAGGGCCGGGGCGAGGCCGCAGAGGGTGGCGCAGAGCAGGGCCGCCAGCAGGGCGAAGGTGAACGCCCGGAGGTCGATCCTCACCACCTGCGCGCCGTCCGACCAGTTGCCGAGGCCGCCGGGGTTGGTCAGCACGTAGGAGTCGATGCGGCGGCCCATCACGGCGGCCAGGGGAAGCCCCAGGGCGCCTCCCGCCAGGCAGAGCAGCAGGCTCTCGGCGAGGACGGAGCCCGCCAGCCGCCACCGGCTGGCGCCGAGCGAGGCGCGGATGCCCCACTCGCGCTGCCGCGCCGTGGCCCGCGCCAGCAGAAGGTTGGCCACGTTGGCGCAGCCCAGGAGCAGGAAGAGGACCGCCGCGGCCATCAGGATGCGGGCGGCGCCGAAGTACCGGTCGTCGGAGAACTGGGGGTCGGGCTCCGTCACGGGGAGCGCCGCCATGCGGCGTTTGCCGTCGCGCCAGGGGGCCTCCGCGTCCAGCGAGCGCCCGGCGGCGTCCAGAGCGGCCCGGGCCTGCGCCAGGCTCACCCCCGGGGCACGCCGGCCCAGCACGCCCAGCCAGGTGTAGTCACGCTTCTCGAAACGAGGGATTGCCGTCACCCGCTCGGCCTGGGAGAGCGGCAGATAGAGCGGCGTGGAACGCCACTGCCCCTGGAAGCCCCGCGGCGCGACGCCCACCAGGGTGAAGGTCGAGCCGTTGATCCGCAACGGCCGGCCCACCGCCTGGGGATCGCCGCCGAGGGTCCCGGTCCAGAACCGGTGGCTGACCACGACGACCGGCTCGGCCCCCAGCCGGTCGTCCGCCGGCTGGAGGAGCCGTCCGGCCGCCGGCAGCGCGCCGAAGAAGGAGAAGAACCCTCCGCTCACGAATTGTCCCCAGGCGAACGTCACGTCCCGGCCGTCGCCGACCGAGGCGCCGAAGCCCCCGGTCGCCACGAGGTCGCGGACCGCGCTCTGGTGCCGTTGCAGACCCAGGAAGTCCAGATAGGAGGTGATCTGGCGCGGGTCTTTCTGGCTGCCGGTGTAGACCCACACCGCGCGGTCCACGCCGGGCGCGTCCAGGGTGGGCCAGAGGAACGACAGGAGATAGGCGAAGAGCGCCGTACAGGCGCCGATCCCCAGCGCCAGGGTCAGGATCACGGTCAGGCTGAGCCCGGGCTGGCGGGCGAGGGAACGCAAAGTCAAGCGAACGGAGCTCTGCATCGCGGGCTCCTCCTTCCGAGGGGTACGGCGGTCCGTTCCCTTGTACGGATGTCAGGTGGGAAGAGTCTATACCGTCCGGTCCGCCCGGGCATTCATCCCCGGGCGGCCGCGCTGTCCCTCTTTCGGCCCCTCCAGGCATAGAATTTCAGTAGAAGTCCGAAGTCCCCCACCCTTCCGGAAGGAGGAATCCCCATGTCCATCCGACGCGTCCTTCTGCTGGCCCTCGCCGCCGCCCTGGTCTCCCAGGCGGCCCTGGCCTCGGGCCCCTATCAGATCACCGCCACCGTGCAGACGCAGAATGGCGGCTTCGTCCGCACCGAGTACTCCGTGCGGGCGGGAGCCCATCCGCTCGACCGCTTCAAGATGGTGCGCGTGATCCGCGACGGCGCGGCCGATCATCTGCGCGGCTCGCTCCTCTTCCTGCCCCCCCTCGGCACCACGTTCAGCTTCTACGAGCAGCGCGACACCAACGGCGCGCCGGGCTCCTCGATCGCCGAGTACTTCGCCCAGCGGGGGTATGACGTCTACGGCTACTCCCCGCGCTTCGAGGGGATCCCCGCCGGCACCTGCGAGGCCGGCGCCCTCGACTGCTCGATCATGGCCACCTGGGACCTGGCCTCGATGGTGGACGACATCGCCTTCGTCCGCTCGCAGATCGAGCTCCTCGATCCCCACACCCGCATCGTCACCGGCGGGGCCTCCCTGGGCGGCATCCTGGCGCTGGCGGTGGCCAACGCCCATCCCAACGACTACGACGGCATCCTCGTCTGGGAGGGGATGCTCCACAGCCAGAACCCGCAGGTGATCGCCCTCGACCAGGGCTACTGCGCGGTGATCCAGGCCCAGCTCGGCGCCGGCCTGCTCTACGACGACGTGGGGGCCAACGTGTTCAAGATGGCCGCCTCTCTGGCCCAGACCACGCCCGGCGGCCTGACCCCGATCCCCCTCTTCCCGCCCAGCCTGACCAATCACCAGACGCTGCTGGCGATCACCAGCGTCCCCACGCCGAACCCGGTGACCATGCCGGTGCCCAACTACGTGCTGATGAACGGCAGCGTGGCGGAGGACCGCTTCTTCTACGTCTCCGAGCCCCGCCTCTACGACGACCTCAACCGCTTCAACGCCTACTCGCCGCTGGTGCTGGTGCGGGACATCAGCTGCTCGCTGGCGGGGGTGGAGACTCAGTACACGTCCAACCTGGGCAATTTCCACGGCTCGGTGCTGGCGATCGGCGGCGGGCGCGGCTTCGGGCCCTATATGAGCGACCAGCTCGCCCAGATCGGCACGACCGACCAGACCTTCCTCCTCCAGCCGGGCTTCGGCCACATCGACCACTTCATGACCGACCGGCACCGGGAATTCGTGGAGGAGCCGATCGACCGGTGGGTGACGCGGCTGTTCGGGCGGTAAAGGCGGGCTCGCCCGGGCATAGATGCCCGGGCGGCCCTCACTGTCAGCCTGGACCCGGCGCCAACCCCGACGCTATGCTTGTGGGCCTCATGAGCGATACGAGCCCTCCACCGGCGGACCGTTCCCGCGTACGCAGGCGTAGCCGCCAGGTCACGGACGAGCCGTGGATCCGGGACTTTCTATCCCGGGCTCCCATGTGCACCGTGGCCACCGTGCATGAGGAGCAGCCGTTCCTCAACGCCAACCTGTTCGTCTATGACGGCGAAGCTCAAGTCCTCTATTTCCATACCGCGGGGGAGGGCCGTACCCGGTCGAACATCGAGGCGAACGGCAGGGTGTGCGTATCGGTGAGCGAGCTGGGGCGGCTGCTGCCGGCCGCGAGGGTGACGGACTACAGCGCCGAGTACGCGAGCGTCACCCTGTTCGGAACGGCCCGGATCGTGACCGACCCCGCGGAGGCGCGCTCGGTCCTCCAGCGTCAGCTCCAGAAGTACTTCCCCCACAAACAGCCCGGCCGGGACTACCAGCCGTTCACGGATCTCGAGATGTCGCGGGCGACGATCTATCGGGTCGAGATCGAGGA
>JAICSG010000128.1 GCA_025937035.1 Thermoanaerobaculia bacterium
CCCCTCCCTTGGCAAACGCCGAGAGGGTAGGAACATAGGCCCATAGCTCAGTTGGTTAGAGCGCTACGTTGACATCGTAGAGGTCAGCGGTTCAAGTCCGCTTGGGCCTACCAGACCTTCTTCAGGAGTGGAATTCGGCACCGGAACGACCTGTTGGACACAAAGCCCGCACCCGTACTGGTGGCCGATTTCAGCCTCATGCCCAGGCGCTTAGCTCAGTTGGTTAGAGCGCTACCTTCACACGGTAGAGGTCAGCGGTTCGAGTCCGCTAGCGCCTACCACCCCTCCCGCTCGTGATCTCCTCCGGCGCGGGCCGCTGCCCGGGTTATCCTGGTCTACCAGATCTGCTGTTTCAGATCTTCAAGGGCGTCTGATGGAGACGATGACCGAAGCTATCAATCTGACCCTGCCCGACGGCTCCGTGCGCACGGTGCCCGCCGGCACCACTCCGCTGGAGGTGGCGGCCTCGATCGGCCCCCGTCTGGCCAAGGACGCCGTGGGCGCCGAGCTCGACGGGAAGAAGGTCGACCTGCGCCTGCCCCTGAAGCAGGGGGGGGCCTTCCGCATCTTCACGGTCAAGAGCCCCGAGGCCGGCGAATTCGTGCGCCACAGCGCCGAGCACGTCCTGGCCGATGCCGTGAAGCGGCTCTGGCCCGAGGCGGAGTACGACGCCGGGCGCCAGGACCACAGCGAGAAGTTCCAGTATGACTTCCGCTTCCCCCGCGCCTTCACCCCCGAGGACCTCGAGAAGATCGAGGAGAAGATGCGCGAGATCCTCGCCGAGAAGAGCGCATTCGAGCGCGTCGAGGTCTCCCGCGAGGAGGCCGAGCGGATCTTCCGCGAGTTGGGCGAGACCCTGAAGCTGGAGCGGCTCAAGGACATCCCCGAGGGGGAGACGATCACCCTCTACAAGGATGGCCCCTTCGTCGACCTCTGCCGGGGCCCGCACGTGCGGGACCTGTCGCAGGTGGGCGCGGTCAAGCTGCTGGAGGCTTCTGGCGTCTATTTCAAGGGGGACGAAAAGAACGAGCGCCTGCAGCGCATCTACGGCACCGCCTTCGCCACCCAGAAGGAGATGGATGAGCACCTGGCGGCCCTGGAGGCGGCGCGGGCGCGCGACCACCGCCGGCTGGGGACCGATCTCGACCTCTTCAGCTTCAATCCGCTGGCCCCGGCGATGCCGTTCTTCCATCCGCACGGCGCGGCGGTCTACATCGCGCTCATGGACTACGTGCGCGAGGTCAACACCCGCTACGGCTACGGCGAGGTGATCACGCCGCAGATCCTCGACGTCGAGATGTGGAAGACCTCCGGGCACTACGACAACTACCGGGAGAACATGTTCTTCACCGAGGCGGACGAGCGGGTGATGTCGGTCAAGCCGATGAACTGCCCGACGCACTGCCTGATCTTCGGCACCCGGCTGCGGTCGTACCGCGACCTGCCCATCCGCTACTCGGACTTCGGCCGCCTGCACCGCTACGAGCGGAGCGGCGTGACCAACGGCCTCTTCCGCGTGCGCTCGTTTTCGCAGGACGACGCCCACGTCTTCTGCACCGAGGAGCAGGTGGAGGAGGTGGTGCTGGGGGCCGCCGGGATGATCCTGGAGATCTACCGCACCTTCGGCTTCGAGGAGGTGCGGATCGAGCTGTCGACCCGGCCGGAGAAGCGGATCGGCTCGGACGAGCTGTGGGACCGCGCCGAGGGGGCGCTGGCGCGGGCGCTGGAGCACCAGGGGATGGCCTATCAGGTCAACCCCGGGGACGGCGCCTTCTACGGGCCGAAGATCGACTTCCATGTGAAGGACTCGATCGGCCGCAGCTGGCAGCTCGGCACGGTGCAGCTCGACTACCAGCTCCCGCGGCGGTTCGACCTCAAGTACGTTGGGGCCGACGGCGCCGAGCATCCGCCGGTGATGATCCACCGGGCCATGTTAGGATCTATCGAACGATTCATGGCGATCCTGATCGAGCAGACGGCGGGAGCGTTTCCTCTCTGGCTGGCGCCGGTGCAGGCGGTGGTCCTCCCCATCTCGGAGAAATTCGCCGAGTATGGCGCGAAGGTGCGCCGCGCGCTCGCCGACGCCGGGGTGAGAGTGGAGCTGGACGACCGCAACGAGAAGCTGGGCTACCGCATCCGCGAGGCGCAGGTCCAGAAGGTCCCCTACATGCTGGTGGTGGGGGCGCGCGAGGCGGAGGAGGGGACGGTCTCGGTGCGGCGGCGGGCGGGCGAGGATCTGGGCGCCATGCCGGCCACGGATTTTCTCGCGCGGGTGCGTGACCTCACGTCGTCGCGCAGCCGCGAGCTTTGAACACCTACAATAGGAGAACCAGTCTGAACACGAACCGAAGGGCGCAAGCCCGACGCTCCCAGGGGGTGAGCTAGACATCGACAAGACGACGCGGATCAACGAGCGCATCCGGGTTCGCGAAGTGCGCCTGGTGGAGGCCGACGGTGGCCAGGGCGGCATCGTGCCGATCGAAGAGGCGCTGCGCAAGGCTCAGGAGCTGCAGCTCGACCTGGTGGAAGTCGCGCCGACGGCCAAGCCGCCGGTCTGCCGGATCATGGATTTCGGCAAGTTCCTGTACCAGCAGAAGAAGAAGGCGCACGAGTCGAAGAAGAAGCAGAAGATCATCCACGTCAAAGAGGTCAAGTTCCGGCCCAACATCGACGAGCATGACTACGACTTCAAGCTCAAGAACGCCATCCGGTTCCTCGGCGAAGGGGACAAGGTGAAGGCCACCGTCCAGTTCCGGGGCCGCGAGATGGCGCGCCAGGATCTCGGCCACAAGCTGCTCAAGCGCTTTGAGGCTGACCTGGGGGAGCATGGAGTGCTAGAATCGTCGCCCGAAATGGCGGGGAACCGGATGCACGTCATCTTCGGACCGCCGCGCCACAGCGGAGGGCCCAAGAAGTCCTCCTCCGAAGCGGGCGATTCACAGGGTTAGGATCGCTTTGGCGGTCCATCAAGGGCAGGAAAGGAGACACCCTTGCCGAAGCAGAAGACGCACAAGGGTGCCGCGAAGCGTTTCAAGGTCACGGGCGGCGGCAAGGTGACGCGTCACCAGTCGATGCACAGCCACATCCTGACCAAGAAGACCACCAAGCGGAAGCGCAACCTGCGCAAGTCCGTGGAGGTCTCCCCCGCGTTCGCCGGCACTCTCAAAGAGATGCTGCACAAGTAAGAACAGGGCGGCCACACAGGGCCGCCCCTACAGAAGACAATCCTTGCGGCGGCCGGCGGGAAGGACCTGCCCCCCGGAGCCGCGGCTCCCGATCGATCCTGAGATCGTTCGCGCGGGCCACCTACCGCTCCTGACGGAGCAGAAACGAGGTTCGAGAGATGGCACGTGTCAAGCGCGGTAACAAGCGCCTCCTGAAGCGGAAGAAGATCCTCAAGCTCTCCAGCGGTTTCTGGGGAACCAAGTCGAACGCCCACCGGATGGCCAAGCAGGCCGTCGACAAGGCGCTCGCCTACGCCTATCGCGACCGGCGCCAGAAGAAGCGCCAGCTGCGCAGCCTGTGGATCGTGCGCATCAACGCCGCCGCCCGGCTGCACGGGCTCTCCTACAGCCGTCTGATCGCCGGCCTCAAGGCCGCCGGCTCGACGCTCGACCGCAAGGTGCTGGCCGACATCGCCGTGACCGACCCCTCGGGGTTTGCGGGTCTCGCGGAGATGGCGAAGTCGGCGCTTGGGTCCCAGGGCACCCCCGCGCCCGCGGAGGGCTGACCTTGAGCGGCGAGGGCGGAGAGACCCCGTCGCTGGAAGCCCGGGGCGAGGAGCTCGAGCGCGCCCTGAGCCAGGTCCAGGACCGCGCGGGGTGGGAAGCCCTGCGCGTGCAGTGGATCGGCCGCAAGCAGGGGATCCTCCGCTCGCTGCTGGACGACATCAAGAAGGTGGACCCGGCTCACCGCCGCGCCTATGGCGAGGCTGTGAACCGTCTCAAGGAGACGGCCGAGCGCCGCTTCGCCGAGCTCGACGCCTCTCTGCTCGCCCGCGAGCGGGAGGCCGCCCGGCGCTCCGCCGCGGTCGACGTCACCCTCCCCGGCCGGCGCCCCCAACTCGGCAGCATCCACCCCGTGACCCTGGTCATCCGGGAGATGGAGGAGATCTTCGCCGAGCTCGGCTACAGCGTGGCCGAGGGTCCCGAGGTGGAGACCGACTACCTCAACTTCGAGGCCCTGAACTTCCCCCAGGACCACCCGGCGCGCGACACGCAAGACACCTTCTTCCTGGAGAACGGCCTGCTGCTGCGCACCCACACCTCGCCGGTGCAGATCCGCACCATGCTGGCGAGGAAGCCCCCCATCCGGGTGATCTGCCCCGGCCGGGTGTTCAGGAACGACAACGACCTGCGCCACTCGCCGATGTTCCATCAGGTCGAGGGGCTGGCGGTCGCCGAGGGGATCACCGTCGGCCATCTCAAGGGGACGCTGCTCGCCTTCCTGCGGCGGCTGTTCGCGCCGGACGTGGAGATCCGCCTGCGGCCCAGCTTCTTCCCCTTCACCGAGCCCTCGGCCGAGGTGGACGTCACCTGCCAGACCTGCAAGGGGGCGGGCTGCGAGGTCTGCTCCGGCACCGGCTGGATGGAGATCCTCGGCTGCGGCATGGTCGATCCGCGCGTCCTCGCCGAGTGCGGCATCGATCCGGACGTCTACTCCGGCTTCGCCTTCGGCATGGGGGTCGACCGGGTGGCGATGAACCGCTACGGCGGCATCCCCAACATCCGGCTGCTGTTCGAGAACGACGAGCGCCTGCTGCGCCAGGTGAGGGGCTAGCCATGGAATTCTCGCTCGCCTGGCTCGCCGACTACGTCGACCTGCCCGCCGACCCCCAGGAGCTGGCCCGAAGGCTGACCGCCGCCGGGCTCGCCGTCGAGGGGATCACGAGCCCTGCCGGAAATACCGCCGACACGGTGATCGACGTCGACATCACCACCAACCGCCCCGACTGCATGAATCACTTCGGGCTGGCGCGCGAGATCTCGGTGATCCTGGGCCATCCGCTCAAGCGGCCGGACGCCTGTCCGGAGGAGGGGCCCGAGCCGGTGGGGGACGCCCTCCGCGTCGCCATCGAGGATTCCGAGGGGTGCCCGCGCTTCGCCGCCCGGGTGGTCCGCGGGGTCCGGATCGGCCCCAGCCCCGAGTGGTTGCGCCTGCGGCTGGAGTCGATCGGCCTGCGCTCGATCAACAACGTGGTGGACGTCACCAACTTCCTCCTCTGGGAGCTGGGGCAGCCCCTCCACGCCTACGACCTGGAGAAGCTCGCCGGTGCCACCCTGATGGCGCGGCGGGCGCGCGCGGGAGAGAGGCTGACCACCCTCGACGGCCAGGAGCGGGAGCTCGACCCCGAGATCCTGGTGATCGCGGACGCCGAGCGTCCGGTGGGGCTGGGTGGAGTCATGGGAGGGCTGGACAGCGAGGTCACGGACGCCACCCGCGACGTGGCGATCGAGGGCGCCCACTTCGACCGCCGCCGGGTGCGGGCCGCCGCGCGCAGATTCGGCATGCACACCGACGCCAGCCACCGTTTCGAGCGGGGCGCCGATCCCGAGATCTGCGCCGAGGCGGTGGGCCGGGCGGCGATGCTGATCGCCACGGTGGCGGGGGGGACGGTGCTCTCCGGCGCCCTCGACGAGCGCGATCCCGGCCGCTCCTGGCACCGCCACGGCCGCCTGGACCTGGCGCGGCTCGACGCCTTCGCGGGCGCCGAGATCTCCGCGGTCGACGCCGAGCGCTGGCTGACCGGCCTCGGCTTCGGCATTGACCGGGTAGAGAAGCCGGGGAGCGGCATCTGGCGGGTCACCGTCCCCTCCTGGCGGTACTACGATTTCCAGCCGCGCCCGGAGCCGCCGCACGAGGTCTATCCCCAGGATCTCTACGAGGAGGTCCTGCGGATGTACGGCTTCGACCGCATCCCGGCGGCCCTGCCGGCCATTCCGGGGGCGGACGCGCCGAAGCCCGAGTACCAGATCCGCCGCGAGCGGGCCCGCCAACAGCTCGCCGCCTCGGGGTACGTGGAGACGGTTCACTTCGCCTTCCTCGATCCGGCCCGCGACGCCGCCTTCCCCAGCCTGCGGCCGGACGCCAAGCCGCTGCGGCTGGCCAATCCGCTCTCCGAGCAGTACTCGGTGCTGCGGCGCTCGCTGGTGCCGAACCTGGTGGAGACCGCCCGCTTCAACCAGCGGCGGGGCTTGGCCGCGGTGCGGATGTTCGAGGTCGCCACCGTCTTCTACGAGGCGGGCCGCTCTGGGGAAATACCGGAGATCCCGGACCAGCCGGAGCACGTGGGGCTGGTCTGCGGCGGCCGGGTGGGGAGCCCCTGGCAGCGGGAGATGGACCTCGACCTGTTCGACCTCAAGGGGACGATCGAGGCGCTGGCCGCCGATTTCGGTGTGCATCTGGAGGTCCGCCCGGCGGATCTGCCGGGGCTGCTCGCGGGCAGCGCGGCCGAGCTGGTGAGGGACGGGAAGGTGGTGGGCTGGCTCGGCCGGGTGGAGGAGGAAGAGGGGTATCCGCTCTACGTGGCGGAGCTGGCCACGGCGGCGCTGGCCGGGGGGAATCCGAGCCTGGCGATCGTCATCCCCTCGCGCTATCCGGGGATCTCGGCCGACTTCACCTTCACCCACTCGCTGGAGACCCCCTGGGCGGAGATCGACCGGGCAATCCGCGACTTGCAGCCGCCGGACCTGGTCTCCTGGGACCTCAAGGTGCGCTACCGCGGCCAGGGGGTGCCCGAGGGGGCGGTGAATACGACGATCTCGTTCTTCTACAACGCGCGCGAGCGCTCGCTCACGCAGGAAGAGGTCAACGCGCGCCAGCTCGGCCTCCAGCAGGAGCTCGAGCGCCGCTTCGGCTGGAAGGGGTAGGAGCTTGGACATCGAGTGGCTGGATCAACTGGAATCCCGGGTGCGCGACGCCGTCGCCCGCCTGGGAGAGCTCAACGAGGAGAACCGCTTGCTGCGCGACCACGTCCGGGAGCTGGAGACCGAGGTCGCGACGCTGTCCATCCCCCCGGCCGTGCCCGAGGGGGACGGCGATCTCGGGGATCTCGACGAGGAGGTCGAGGCGCTCCGGGTGCGCATTCGCGACCTGGAGGCGAGCCTCGCCGCCGCCCAGACCGAGCGCGCCGAGGCCGCCGCGGCGGCGAAGAGCTGGGAGGTCGAGCGCGAGGAGGTGCGGCGGCGGGTGGAGGGGCTGACGGCGCGGTTGGCGGGGTTGGCGGAATCCTAGAATCCGCCCCACCGGTCAGACCCGATCACCTCGGCAATCCCCTTCGCCCCATCCCGCTCCATCAACCCCAGGATCTCCTCGTTGATCCGCCGTGGCAGCCCCGGACCCTCGTAGACCAGCGCGGTATATACCTGCACCAGCGACGCCCCGGCCCGCAGTCGCCGGTAGGCCTCGGCGCCGGAGTCGATGCCGCCGACGCTGATCAGGACCGCTCGCCCGAAGAGCGCCTTGGCGACCGCCTCGAAGATCCGGAAGCTCTTCTCCGTCAGCACCTTGCCCGAGAGCCCGCCGAAATCCCTGGCACCCGGAAGGAGCCCGTAATCGATCGTGGTGTTGGTGGCGATCACGCCCGCCGCGCCGGATGCCACGGCGGTCTCGCTCAGGGCGACCGCCTGGCCGGGGTCGAGGTCCGGAGCGATCTTCACCAGGATAGGTTTGGTGGTGATCCCCTTGGCCAGCCCGAAAAGGGCGCGGAGGAAATCCTCGTTCTGGAGGTCGCGCAGGCCCGGGGTGTTGGGGGAGGAGAGGTTCACCACCAGGTAGTCGCAGAGGTCGTGGAGCCCCCGGATCAGGGTCTCGTAGTCGTCGAGCGCCTTTTCGGGTGGGGTCACCTTGTTCTTGCCCACGTTGACGCCGAGGGGGGACGGGGCGGGGTAGGCCCGTTCGAGCCGGCGGCGCAGGGCGGCCATCCCGGCGTTGTTGAAGCCCAGGGCGTTCTGCAGGCTCCGAGCCTCCGAGTGCCGGAAGAGACGCGGCTTCGGATTGCCCGGTTGAGCCAGCGGGGTGACCGTCCCCACCTCGGCAAAGCCGAAACCGAGGGCCGGGATGGCGCGCACGGCCTCGGCATTCTTGTCGAAGCCGGCGGCGAGCCCCACGGGGTTGAGGAATTCACGGTCGAAGAGGGTCTGGCGCAAGGGGGCGGCGTCCACCAGATGGCGGTGGGCGAGGGCGGCGGTGAGGCCCGGCACCGTCTGGGCCAGGCGCAGGCCAGCCATGCCGAGGCCGTGGCTCGTCTCGGGATCGAGCCGGAACAGCAGAGGGCGGAGGGCAGGGTAGAGGGGCACGTCTACTCCCTTCCTACGTAGAGGATGTGCGCGTGCGGGTACCCCGCCCCGATCTCGACCGCCTCGAATCCGGTGAAGCCCGCGCGCAGCAGCCGCTCCCGGATCTCCTCCCGGGTCTCGTAGCTGTGGGCTTCGCCCAGGGTGAGCCCGAGGAGGTCGGCGCCACGCTCCTGGAGGCGGTTCCAGAGCGCCTTGGCGCGGTGGCCGGGATCGATCTCCTTGAGCAGGAAGATGCCCCCTGGCGCCAGCCGCTCGCGGGCCCAGGCGAGGAGCGGGTCCCATTCGGGCTTCGGCAGGCGGTAGAGCACGTCGAAGATCGCCACGGCGTCGAACGTGCCCCGGAGGGCCGGGTTGTAGGCGTTGACCACCCGCAGCCCCGGGCGGCGGGGGACGAGGAAGACCTTGCGGGTGTCCGGCTCGACGGCGA
>JAICSG010000703.1 GCA_025937035.1 Thermoanaerobaculia bacterium
GGGAGCTGATGGCGCCGCCGGTGATCGACTGCCCGGCCCCCTATGCCCGGCGCAACAGCTATCTGGCGAAGGTGGTGGGCGACACGGGCTTCGACCGCGTCCTGCGGTGGACCGCGGGGCGCACGGTGCGGACCACGCTGACCATCTGGGGCGGCACCTTCGCCGTGATCACCGCCGACTTCGAGCGCGTCCGCAGCGGCTTCCTGATGGCCATGGAGCCGCTGGAGGACGGCCGCACGATGTGCCACGGCATCGTCCTCGCCCCCCGGGCGCGGGGCCTCTCGAGCCTGCTTGCGCCGCTCCAGCTCCGGCTCCGCCGCCTGTTCACCTTCGGATATCTCAAGGAGGAGGCGCGCCGTCTGCGTTCCACCCGCTATAAACCCGGCAGCCTCGGGCCCTCCGACCAGGACATGATCGATTTTTTCCGTTGGGTGGCAGCCCTGCCCCAGAAGGGTGAAAATGAGATTGGTCACAAAATGGATCACGTTCCCGCTTCTGTCGTCCCTGCTGTCCCTGCTATCTCTGTCGTCTCTGCCCCTGCTCGCCCAGGCGCCGCCGCCGGCGCCCGCCTCTGACGAGGCGACCCACAACGAGCTGCGCGCCCTGCGGGACGGGCTGCTCGACGCCATGCGCAAGGGGGACGTGGAGCGAGAGCTCACCTACTTCCACCCCAACGCGGTGGTCACCTGGCACAACGCCGAGGTGAGCCGCGGGCACGACGGCATCCGCAAATACCTGGCCCGCATGCTGGAGGGACCCAACAAGGTGGTCGACAGCTTCAGCGCGGACGTGAACGTGGACGAGCTCACGATCCTCTACGGCGGCGACACCGGCATCTCGTTCGGCAGCGCCGTCGAGCACTTCAAGATGGCCAGCGGCATGAATTTCGATCTCCCCGCCCGCTGGAGCGCCACGATGGTCAAGGAGAACGGCCGGTGGCTGATCGCCAGCCTCCACGCCTCCGACGATATGTTCGACAACCCGCTGCTGAACATGACGCGGCGGCTGGTCTGGTGGGCGGCCGGCATCGCCCTCGCCTTGGGGCTTGCTATCGGGCTCCTGCTCGGCCGGAGGCGCAGGACCGCATGACGCCCCCCTTCCGACCGCCGGGGAGCTCCGGGATCTGGCCGCGCGCGAGGGCATCGACGCGGCCACGGAGGGGCTCTACCGCCGGGTGCTGGAGTCGCCCGTCCATGGCCCGTTCATCCGCCGGGTCGAGGAGCTCCGCGAGGAGGCCGCCGTCCCGCCCTGGAGCTGCGGCGCGACCCTCGCCATCGTCCCCGGCGCCTCCTATCAGGAGACCCCGCGGACCGGCGCGGACGGCCGGTTCGTGCGCGAGCAGGCCGAGCGGATGGGCTGCCCGTCCCATCGGGTGCCGCTCGCCACCACCGGCACGGTTCGGGAGAACGCCCGCATCCTCTGCGACTGGCTGATGGGCCAGCCGGAGGGACCGGTGATCCTGGTCTCGGTCAGCAAGGGGGGCTCGGATGTGAAGGTGGCGCTCGCCGAGCCGGACGCCGGGCCGGCCTTCCGCAACGTGGTGGCCTGGATCAGCCTCTGCGGCATCCTCGACGGCACGCCGCTGATCGACTGGCTGCTCTCGCGGAGCCCGGGAGCGGGGGCGGTCCGCCTCTACTACCGGCTTCGCGGCCGGAGCCTGGAGTTTCTCGAGGACCTGCGCTACCGGTCCGGCGGCCCGCTCGACCGGCCGCTGCGCCTGCCGCCGCACATCCGTCTGATCAGCGTCGTGGGCTTCCCCCTGCGCGAGCACCTGACCCGCCGCTCCTCCCGGAATTGCCACCAGCGTCTGGCCCCGCTCGGGCCCAACGACGGCGCCCTGGTGCTGGCGGACGTCTGCGCCCTGCCCGGCCTGATCTATCCGGTCTGGGGCGCCGACCACTACCTCCAGCCGAAGGGGGGCGCCGGACCGCTGGTGAGCGCCCTCCTGAGTTATCTGAACGAGACGCTCGGCGAGTGACGATTGTGCCAGAGAAGACCGAGCCCTTTCTGGCCTGGCCGGGCTGGGCTCACCTCCGCGAGGCCGCGCTCCTCTCGCTCGCCGATACCCTCTGGTTCCTGATCGTCTATGGCGGCGCGGACCGCCTGACGGCTCATCGCGAGCTTCGGGTGCCGGTCCACGTCTCCGCCGAGCTCCGCATCCCCCTGGTCCCCTGGATGACAGTCTTCTACATCTCGATCTACGGGCTGTTCCTGCTGGCGCCGTTCGTCCTGCGGACCCGCCGCGAATTCCGGGCGGCCGTGGTCACCATGGCGTTGGCGATCACCCTGGCCGGGATCGGCTTTCTGCTCTTCCCCGCCGAGCTCGCCTTCGCGCCGGCCCGCGAGGAGCAACTCGGGGTCTGGGCCGGGCTGTTCCACCTGGCGGACGATCTCAACCTCACCTACAACCTGGTGCCGTCGCTGCACGTGGCTTTCGCCGTGATCTGCGTGGCGCTCTTCTCACCGCGCGCGCCAAGGCCCGTCCAAATTCTCCTCTGGCTGTGGGCCCTGCTGATCGCGGCCTCCACGGTGCTCACCCATCAGCATCACGTTCTGGATGCCGTGACGGGATGGCTGCTGGCGCTGGTGTGCGTCAGGCTGGTGGCCAGACCCGCGGCCCCCGCCACATCCTGAGCCAGATGCCGAGGAAGGCGGGGCGCGGCTCGCTGAGATCCACGTGCCTGGGCAGGTGGATCCAGGGGATGCGCGGATCGCGGTGATGGGCCTTGTGGTGGTGGTAGTTGAGGAACAGGTACTGCACCGGCCGGCTCACCCGCAGGTTCCAGGCCCCCTCGTGGACATCGCGCTCGCTGAAGGCGTGGTCGGCGTACTGGAGCGAGCTCCAGTTGAAGTCGAAGGCGGCGTAGCAGGCCAGCCACCCCGTGACGTTGAGCTTGAGCAGCCAGCAGATCGCGGCCTGGAAGGCAAACGAGAAGAGGATCTCCAGCCGGATCGTCCCTTGCGGCGCCCCCTCGAAGCCGGAAAGCATGGCCGCCGTGCTCGTCTGGCGGAAGTAGCGCGTCCCCTTCAGCCGCTCCGGCAGGTGGAAGAGGCCCGGCCAGAGCAGATACAGCAGGCATCCCAGCGGCGGCAGGAGCCAGTAGAGGCCCGTGAGGATGCCGTAC
>JAICSG010001010.1 GCA_025937035.1 Thermoanaerobaculia bacterium
CCCGCTTGTGGGCCTTGCACCCCTCCGGGCATGCCTCCGCCTTGCAGTGCCGCGCCGCGCAAGGATGGACCTGCGCCGCGATGGCGGCCTCCGCCTTCTTCGGCGCCAGCCCCTGCTTCCTTATCTCCCTCGCCTTCTCCTCGGCGCACCCGTGCTCCCAGGTGAGCCGCTGGAGCTGCCACGCGATCCGGGCCGCGCCCGGCTCCCCGTCGGGCACGTCAATGTCCAGGTAGGCCCAGCGCAGCCCCAGGGCCTCGCCCTGCCGGTTCCCGCAGCCCATCCCGTAGGCCCACCGCAGCCAGTTGCCCTCCGCCTCGGCCTGCTTCAGCACCGCGCGGGCCTGGCGGAGCGTGAGGGACTTCTTCTCGGTCTCCTTCAGCTCCGGCGGCTCGACGAACTGGCAGGGGTTCACCACGACGGTTCCGCCCTCCAGGCCGTAGGCCCGCGACCGCTTCGCCACCACCTCGTAGGCGGAGTTGAGGATGGTGTGGACCTTCCGGACGTGCGACGGGGCGTGCCCTTCCGCCAGCATCTCCGCGTAGCCGTCCTCGATGTACTCCGGCAGCAGCCGGTCAATCCGCGTCCCGCCCCACCTCGGGAAGATGTCGTTGCGGCACTTCGACCAGTAGTCATCGATCGTTCGGGGCGCGCGGCCCCGGGTGGGCAGCACGACCGTCAGGTGCCGGATCAGCATGTCCTCCACGGTCGGGAGCTTCCCGGCCTTGCCCGCCGTCTTGTCGTCCCGCATGCGCTCCAGCTGCTTGACGCGCTTCTTGACCGATGCGAGGGACTTGCGCTGGACGTGCCTGCGATCGGGGCTGCCGTCCGGCTTGAGGCCGATCCACACCATGGCCTCGTACAGGCCTTCCTTGTTCGGCCCCTCGCTGATCCACGACTCGCCGTTCGCCCTCCGCGTCCGCTTCGGCTTCCCGTCATTGCCCTCGCTCACTGAGCGGCCTCCCTTTCGTAGCGGGCCTTCCCCTCGGCCGTGGCCGCCCTGACGGTTGACGCGGCGAGCTCATCCTCAAGGCTGCGGGCGGCCTCGCGGGCGCGCTCGCTCCCGCTGGCCGCCAGCGTCCGCAGGGTGCTCCTGGCCCCGGCCCTCGCGGCGTGGAGCCGCGCCGTCGCATCGGCCGAGCCGGTGAACGCCTCGTGCAGGCGCCCCATGGCCCGCTCGGCGAGCATCACCTCCGCGGCCTCCCCGGTCGCCCAGGTGAGCCTGTTAACCGGGATGCCGAGCACCCGCGCCACGATCTCGGCCTCATCTAGCCGGAGCCGCTGCGCGCCGTCTTCCACCCGCGCGGTCGTGGACTGGTGCCACGAGACGCCGTCCGCCTTGCCCTCGGCGGTGACGCGCGCGGCGAGCTCGGCCTGCGAGATGCCCATCCGCTCCCTGTGGGCGCGGACGCTCGCCGCGATCCGCTCGTTGACCCCTGGCATGGAGTGCAGCGTATAGCGGTTGAGAGTCGTTGGCAATGCGCAGTTGCGATTGGAAGCGGCTGCGAGTAGCGTGCTCTTCATCGCGTCCCGCTATGGACGGTAATGAGCTCACGCTATAGAGAGGCGGCCGGATGGCTTCCGATGACGACGCCGCCAGCGTCGGCGAGCCGATGATGTACACCTACAAGCAGGCGGCCGGGAAGCTCGGCATCTCGATTTCCCTCCTGTACCGGCTGATGAACGCCGGAGAGATCAAGGCGCTGAAGCTGGCCCCCCAGGTCCGGCGGATCACCCAGGCCGAGCTTGACGCGTACGTTGGCCGGAAGGTCGCCGAGCAGCACCCCGATAGCCCGGCCGCCTGATGCCCTGGCACTTCTGGGCCGCGGAGTCCGCCGGGATGCTAGCCGCCATCACCGTGATGGCCTCAGGGCTGGTACTAGGCACTCCGCTGGGTCCGATGGTGGCACGGTGGGCGTTCAGGGGGCGGCAGTGAGGGATCGCCTGCTGGACCGGGCCGTGTTCCTGGCGGCCTTCCTGGTCGCCGTGGCGATCACCACGGCGGTGATCCTCGCGGTCGCCGGCCGCCATCCCGCGCGCGGCCGCCTCGTGGTGGTCCCGGTGGCCACCGCCCGGG
>JAICSG010000024.1 GCA_025937035.1 Thermoanaerobaculia bacterium
AGCCAGCCGGGCCAGCCTGCCGTGACCCAGGCCCCCGCTTCCGCCCCGGTCTCCGCCGCGGCCGAGGAGCGGATCACCCTCCAGGCTGGCCGCGTCCGCGCCGTGCTCACCAACCGGGGCGCCCAGCTCTTGTCCATGACGGTGCCCGAGAAGTCGGACCCCAAGAGCGGCACCCTGGAGATGGTCCGCCAGCGGGCCGGCATCGCCTACCCCTACTCCCTCACCGGCAACGGCGTCCAGCCGAGCCCGCTCAACCAGGCCCTGTTCCAGGCCGAGCGCTCACCCGATGGCCGCTCGGCCACCTTCCGCTACAGTGGCCCGCTGGGCAGCGCCGAGAAGACCTTCCGCTTCGACGACCGGGGCTTCCTGGACGTGGAGGTGCGGGTCCCTGGCCGCTCGGACTGGGGGGTGCTGCTCGGCCCCGGCCTCCGCAATCTCACCGCCGACGAGATGAAGAGCCGCTACGAGCGGCGGCGGGGGGTCTATAAGAAGGGGGATGACATCGAATTCCTCGATCCCGGGGGAGCCTACGACCCGGCCGAGGTCACCGGCGGCTCCCTCGCCTGGGCGGGGCTGGACGACACCTATTACCTCGCGGCCCAGGTTCCTCAGGGGAGGATCGACCGCGCGGTCTTCTGGCCGATGCTGGTGCAGACCGCCGAGAAAGGTGGGGCGGAGCAGTTCCTGCCCGTGCCCAGCAAGGACGACATCACCCGCGAGCAGAAGGGGCTCCCCCGCGAGTTCTTCCTGATCCTCCGGCCGGCGGGCGACCAGATGTCGCTCGCCTCCTACTGGGGGCCGAAGGAATACGACCTGCTGCACGCCCTCCACTCCGGGCTGGAGGGGACGATCGAGCTCGGCAGCCTCAAGCCGCTGGTGCTGCCGCTGCTCTATGCCCTGCACTGGATCTACGACCGCGTGGTCGCCAACTACGGCTGGGCGATCGTCCTGCTGACGATCGTGATCAAGCTGCTGCTCCTGCCGCTCACCCACAAGAGCACGATGTCGATGCGCAAGATGCAGGAGCTCAACCCCAAGGTGCAGGCGATCCGGGACCGCTACCGCTCGAAGCTGCGGGACAAGCAGGGGAAGCCGAACCTGGAGGCGCAGCGGAAGATGAACGAGGAGACGATGGCGGTCTACAAGGAGGCGGGGGTGAACCCGGCGGGCGGCTGCCTGCCGATGCTGATCCAGCTCCCCATCCTCTACGCCTTCTACCGCCTCCTGTCGACGGCGGTCGATCTGCGGCACGCCCCCTGGCTCGGCTGGATCCAAGACCTCTCGGCCGCCGATCCCTACCTGGTGCTGCCGATCGTCATGGGCGTCACGCAGTTCCTCCAGGTGCGCATGGGGCCGCAGGCGGGCGATCCCATGCAGCGGCGGATGTTCCAGATCATGCCCGTCGCCATGACCGTCTTCTTCCTCGGTGTCCCCAGCGGGCTGGTGCTCTACTGGCTCACCAACAACGTCTTGACCATCATCCAACTCCAGGTTTACAACCGTCTGCGGGAGCGGGAGGCGTGATGAAAGCTCCCGAGTCGGATCCCGCGAGAGACCTAACCGCTATGAACGACGCCAAGAGACGATTCTTTTCCGGCGACACCCTCCAGCAGGCCCTGGTCCAGGCCGCCAACTACTTCAACCTCGACCCCAGCTACGTCGCCTATCGCAGCCTCGAAAAGCGGCACGGCTTCCTGAAGACCCGCCGCAAGGTGGTCATCGAGGTCGATCCGGACAACCCGCGGCGGGACTCGCCGGCGCCGGTCCCCGAGGCCGGCCGCACCCTCCCTCCCCCGCCGCCGTCCTCCTATCTGTCGCGGCCGGCCCCGGCCGAGCCTTCGGAGTCGCTGGGCAATGAGGCGCCGCCGCGCGCCCCCGCCCCCCGCGAGCACCGCGAGGCGCGTCCGCCCCGGGAGCGGGAGCACCGGGGCGAGCCTCGCGGGGAGCGGGGCGGCAACCGCGGCCCGCGCGGGGACCGGCACGGCCGGGGCGAGCGGGAGCGCGATCAGGACCGTCCGCGCCGCCGCCGGGAGCGGGACCTGCCGCCGCGGTCGCCCCGCCTGCCCGCCGCCGAGCCCTTCCGTCCGGCGGAGGCGGAGGCCGGAGCCGGCCTGGTGACCCTCCCGGAGCGCCCGCGGGGGCTCGCCGAGCGCTATCCGGCGGCGGAAGGGCCCATCGCCGAGGCGGCGGCCAAGGCGGCGGGCCTGCTGGTGCGGATCGCGGGGCTCGACCTGACGCCGCGGGTCTTCCAGGGGGAGGAGCGGCTGGAGGTGGATCTCATGGGGGACGACGTCGATTGGTGCTTCGCCGACGACGGCGAATTCCTGATGGCCGTCGAGCACCTGCTGCCGCGGATGATCCGTTCCTTAAGCGGCGGCGAGACCGCGGTGGTGCGGGTGGACTGCGACAACTTCCACGAGATCCGGGAAGAGCGGCTGCGCAGCCTGGCCCAGCGGGTGGCCGAGGAGGTCCGGCGCCGGGGCAAGCCGCGCATCCTCGAGCCGATGAACCCGGCCGACCGGCGGATCATCCACACCACCCTGGCGGACGACCCCAACGTGATGACCGAGAGCGAAGGGGACGGCTATTTCAAACGCATCATGGTGCGGCCGGCGCCGCCGGCGTAGAGCGGCACCCGCGGAGCCATCTCAAGGGCGGCCGAGAGGCCGCCCTTCGTGTTTCCCGGATGTTTCACGTGGAACATGGGCCAGAGATGTTCCACGTGAAACATCGCCCCGTCCAAAGAAGACCCCGGGGGATCTCCACTGTAGAGACGCCCCGCGGGGCGTCTCTAAAACGGAAGCCCAGAGACGCCCCACGGGGCGTCTCTACAGTGGGTTTTGCGGGGTTCGGGGCGCGTTCTAAGATCCCCCCATGGCCTTCGCCCTCCCCGAGATCTCCCGCGCCGGCTTCGCGGATACCCTCCGCGGGCTCTCCCCGGAGCCGCTCCACGAGCGGGCGATCGACGCGCTCTACGCCCACTACAGGGAGCTGGCGCTCTGGAACCGGCGGATGAGCCTGATCGGGCCGGGGACGGCGAACGAGATCCTCGCCCGGCACTACGGCGAGTCGCTCGCCGCCCTTCCCCTCCTGCCGGCGGACGCCAGGCTCGGGCTCGACCTGGGCTCGGGCGCGGGCTTCCCCGGCATCGTCCTGGCCGCCGCCCGGCCGGGGTTGGAGATGACTCTCGTCGAGGCCCGCGAACGCAAGTGGGCCTTCCTCTCCGCCGCCGCCCGCAAAGCCGCGTTGCCCTGCCGGTGCCTCGATGTTAGAGTCCAGGTTCCGTTGCCTGCCGGTCTTCCGGAGAGCATCGACGTGATCACCTCGCGGGCCCTCCGGCTCGACCCGGACGTCTGGAGCGCCCTCGCGAGCCGGTTGGACGCGAACGGGCGCGTCCTCCTCTGGGTGGGTGAGCACGATCCCGAGCTGCCCGCGGAGCTGACCGCCTGCGGCAGCCTCCCGCTCGCGGGGAGCGAGAAGCGGCGCGTCCTGGCGCTGCGCCGCGCCTCCCCCGGGCCTTGAAACCAGGAAAGCCATGATTCTCGCCATCGCGAACCAGAAAGGTGGGGTCGGCAAGACCACCACCGCCATCAACATCGGGGCCGGCCTCGGCGCCCTCGAGCGCCGCGTCCTGCTCGTCGACTGCGATCCGCAGGGGAACGCCACCCGCGGCCTCGGCGCCAAGGCCGAGCCGCCGCACCTCTACCACGCCCTGGTCGGCGAGGTTCCGATCTCCGCCGCCATCCGCCCCTCGGGCTTCCCCAATCTCGCTCTCGTCCCCTCCCAGCGCGACCTGGTGGGCATCGAGGTCGAGCTGGTGGGCGAGGCCGGCTGGGAGCAGCGGCTCAAGAAGGTCCTCGCCGAGGTCGCCGGCCAGTACGACACCATCCTCCTCGACTGCCCGCCGTCGCTCGGCCACCTCACGGTCAACGCCCTGGTGGCGGCCGACGGCGTCCTCGTCCCCCTCCAGTGCGAGTACTTCGCCCTGGAGGGGATCAGCGAGCTGCAGTCCACCATCCAGCGCATCCAGCGGAGCCTCAATCCGCGCCTCCAGATCGCCGGCATCCTGCTGACCATGTACGACGACCGCACCAATCTCTCGAAGGACGTGGCCCAGGAGATCCGCTCCCACTTCGCCGGCAAGGTCTATGAGACGGTGGTGCCGCGCAACATCCGTCTCGCCGAGGCGCCCAGCCACGGCCTCCCTATCTTCCAGTACGACATCAAGTCGCGCGGCGCCGAGGCCTACCTCGCCGTGGCCCGCGAGATCATCCGGAGGGCCGCGTGACCGGTCCCGCGGGCAAGAAGCGGGGGCTCGGCCGCGGCCTCGACGCCCTGATCGAGAAGAGCGAGCCGAAGCCGGACGAGCCGGTGCGCACCCTGCCGGTCGACAGCCTCCACCCCAACCGTTTCCAGCCGCGCACCTACTTCGACGAGGCGGCGATCGAGGACCTCGTGGCCTCGGTCCGCGCCCAGGGGATCATCCAGCCGCTGGTGGTCACCCCCGAGGGGGAGGGGTACGCCATCATCGCCGGCGAGCGCCGCTGGCGGGCCGCCCGCAAGGCGGGGCTCGCAGCCGTGCCGGTGGTCATCCGCCAGGTGGCGGACGACCGCGAGCTGCTGGAGCTCGCCCTGGTCGAGAACCTCCAGCGCAGCGACCTCAATCCGATCGAGGAGGCCGAGGCCTACGCCGCCCTGCAGGAGAAGTTCGGCCTCTCCCAGGAGGAGGTGGCGAACCGGGTGGGCAAGGCGCGGACGACCGTCACCAACGCGCTGCGCCTGCTCCGCCTGCCCGACGAGGTGCTCGACCTGCTGCGCGAGGGGCGGCTCACCGCCGGCCAAGCCCGGCCGCTGCTCGCCATTCAGGACCCGGAGGAGCAGATCCGGCTTGCCGACCGCGCCGTGCGCGACGGGCTCTCCGCCCGCGACCTCGAGCGTCTGGCCGCCGAGCCCCAGCCGCAGGAGAAACTGAAGGCCAAGAAGCCGGACCGTCCGGTCGAGGTCCATACCGCCGCCGCCGAGGAGCGCCTCACCCGCCGGTTGCAGACCCGCGTCGAGATCAAACGGCAGGGCAAGGGGGGGCGTGGCCAGCTCCGCATCCACTTCCACTCGGAAGAGGAGCTGATGCGGCTTTTCGACGTACTGATCGAGCGGGGAGAGAGCCGATGATCTTCAAGTCGGAAGGCAAGCAGGGGGACCTCAACGGATTCCTGGACGGCGGCAGCCATCTCCAGGGCGAGCTGCGTTTCGAAGCCTCGTTCCGCGTCGACGGCAAGCTGACCGGGCTCGTGGAGTCGCAGGGGGATCTGATCGTGGGGGAGGCCGGCGAGGTGGACGGTGAGATCCGGGTCGGCCAGATCTTCGTCTCCGGCACCGTCCGGGGGACCATCTATGCCCTGAAGAAGGTACAAATCGCGCCGAGCGGAAAAGTCTTCGCGGAGATCGACACCCCGGCGCTGGTGATCGAGGACGGCGCCATCTTCGAGGGGCGCTGCGCGATGACTCGCGACGCCACCAAGGCGGCCGGCCCCAAGCGGGTGGCGTCGTAAGGACCGGGATCGATCAGCGCGGCGCGCGCGCCAGCCCCTCGTAGGAGGGGAAGAAGGCCACCGGGTTGCTCGCCAGGAAGCGCTTGTCGAAGGCGGCGGTGAGCACTTGGCCGTCGAGCTCGCGGGAGAGGGGGAAACCCAGGCCATAGAGCAGGGTCGGCGCCACGTCGACCAGCCGGGCGCCGGTCAGCAGGGCGCCCGGGCGGATCCCCTCGCCGTAGAGGAGGAGGACGCCGTCCGGCCCGCCCTGAAACTCGCCGCCGAGCGCCGCCCCCGGGGACATCTGGCCCCAGACCCGCCGCCATCCTCCCTGCGGGTTGACCCCATACGACGAGACCACCGCCAGCAGCCGCGGCCCGGTCTCCCGCTGCCAGACCGCCGCGAGCTGATCGTCGAGCCACTCGTAATAGGCCACCACCCGCTCATTGGCGGCCCGGGAGGCCTCCTCCTTCGGCTCCCCCTCGAGCTGCACGGCGCTGAAGCCGCCGAACCACCGGCGCGACACCTCCCGGAGCCCCGGCAGCAGGAGGAAGACCGCCTGGGCCTGGGGATTCCGGCCGGCGAGCGCCAGCGCCGCCGACTGCCGCCGGAGGTCGCCGTCGAGCGCTGTCAGGAGGGACGAGGGGGCGCGCGGGCCGAAGCGGGCGAGGAGGGCCGGGCCGGCCGCGCGGGAGGCCGGGAGGAAATCCCCGTCGGTGAGCGCGAAGGTGGCCTCCCCCTCCTCGGGCTGGGTCGCCGGCCACCCCACCACGCCGGCCGGCACGCCGAGCCGCGGGAGGATCTCCCAGAGCGCCAGCGCCTCCCGGCCCGGAATGCCCGCCGGCAGGGGCTTCTGGCCGAGGGTGCCCCAGCGGGTGAAGGAGAGGCCCGAGGGGAGCAGGTCGAGCCGCGCGCCCGGGGCCAGGAAGGGGGCCGGGAAGGCCCGCCGGCCGGTGATCCCGTGCTTGAACGGGTACTTGCCGGTGGCGAGGGTGGCCCACATGGCGTCCCGCCGGGTCGGCACGAGCGTGCTCAGGCGGCCGTAGGCGCCGCTCTGGAGCACCGTGGCCAGGAACGGCAGTCTCCCCTGGCCCGCCAGGGGGAGGATGGCGTCGAGCGTCGCCGAGTCCAGGCCGATCACCCACAGCTTGGGCCGTTGGAGCGGCTCCACCATCGCGGGCCGCGGGGTGGGCACCGGCCGTGGGCGGAACGCCTCCCGCCGCTCGACCATCGCGTAGATGGAGAGCGCTGCCATCAGCGTCAGCCCCCAGCGGCTGCGGGGGCCGTAGCGCCGGCCGCTCAGCGAGTGCAGGAGGGCGGTGTAGAAGGCGATCAGCGCGCCCAGGGTGAGCCAGAGCGCCGTCTTGATCAGCCGGTCGTTGATCCCCGGGGGGAGGAAGTAGGCGAAGTAGGAGGCGTGGGTCCAGTCGAGGAGGGCGGAGAGGGCGAGCGCCAGCGTGAGACTCCAGGGGAGGGCCCGGCGAGCCCGCCGGGGCCGTCCCCAGGTGAACGGCAGATGCAGCGCCAGGCTCACGGCGCCGAGCAGCGCGCCGTAGATCAGGCAGCCGCGCAGCACCGGGGCGAAGGCGAACGGCAGGCGCGGGTTGAGGAAGAAGATCAGCCCGGCGAGCTGTGCCCCGGCCAGCGCCCCGGGGGCGAAGCCGCCCCCGAGGACCGCCATCCAGCCGCGCGTCAGACGATGAAGATCGGCCGGTCGAGCTTCTGGTGGAAGTGCCACTGGTAGGTATAGCCGGGGAATTCCAGCGGGACCGTGTACTCGACCTCCATGAAGATCCGGTCGCCGTCCCGCGTCACGTGGACGTCCTGCTTGTCGAGCGGGATGTCCAGCTCGTGGGCGCGGTTCACGATCGCCTTCGCGATCTCCTCCGGCGGCGTCCGCGCGGCCGAGAACTTGGCCTGCTCGTCCATGAAGTCATAGAGCTGCGTGCTCTGGACCTTGACCGGCACGGCCTTCCAGGCGATCAGGGTCGCGAGCCCGAGCGCCAGCAACCACAGGATACATCCAAGATTCCCCTCGCCCCGTTCGGATCTCCGTCGTGGCATGGCTTCCTTCCTCCAAGTCGGATCGTTGGAGGTAGTTTATCGCACGATTCGAAAGGTTCTATCCCACCGCGTCTCGTGGAGGGCTCTCAGGGCGATCCGGCCGAGCTGCCGTGCCTTGCCCGCGTACCCGGGCGCCTCGAACGCCTCCTCGTCGCTGGCCGACGACCAGTAGATCAGGAGCGCCCGCCCCTTGAGGTTGCCCTCGGGCACCGTCCCCCAGTAGCGGGAGTCGTTCGAGTTGTCCCGGTTGTCCCCCATGCAGAAGTAGCTGTGGGGGCCGACCGTCTTGGGGCCGAAATTGTCCCGCACGCGCTTGGGGTGGAAGAAGAGGTCGCGCGGGTAGACCTCCGAGTCGGCGTAGTAGGTGAACGCGGAATCGTCCACGTGCCGGCCGTTGATGTAGAGGTCCTTGTCGATGATCTTCAGCGTATCCCCCGGCAGGCCCATGCACCTTTTGATGAAATCGCGGGTGGGGTCTTCCGGATATTTGAACACCACGACGTCGCCGCGCCGCACCTTGCGGATCGGCAGCAGCTTCTCCTCCAGCGGCGAGATCGTCGGCCCGTAGATGAACTTGTTGACCAGGATGTGATCGCCGATCAGCAGGCTCTTCTCCATCGAGCCCGAGGGGATCTTGAACGCCTGCACGATCCAGGTGCGGGCGAAGGTGGCGAAGATGACGGCGATGAGCAACGCCTCCAGGTACTCCCGGAGCAGGGATTTCTCGGCGTACATACCCGCGGCGCTACCGGATCAGGCGGAAGGTCCTCTCCCAGCGGGTCTTGGAGAAGAAGCCGAACGCCGTCTCCAGCAGATCCCGGGTCTTCGCTCCCCACCCCTCCCACTGGCCGGTCGAGGTCCGCCCGCCGTAGGACCAGTAGATGAAGAGCGCCCGCCCCTTGAGGAGCTTGGCCGGCAGCGTCCCCCAGAACCGCGAGTCGTAGGAGTTGTCGCGGTTGTCCCCCATGCAGAAGTAGTTGTCCGGCGGCACCGTCACCGGCCCGAAATTGATCGTCCGGGGGTCGGAGAAAATGGTCATCGGGTTCTTGTGCACGGCGTAGCTGGAGTCGTTGACCGGCTTGCCGTTGATGTAGAGCTGCTTGTTGATGAGCTGGACCGTGTCGCCCCCCACCGCCATGCACCGCTTGACCAGGTCGAGCTTGGGGTCCTCCGGCGAGCGGAAGACCACGATGTCACCGCGGTGCACGGACCGGAACGGCAGCAGCTTCTCCGCCCCCGTGGCCGTGGGGCCGTAGATGAACCGGTTGACGAACAGGTGGTCGCCGATGAGGAGGGTGTCCTCCATCGAGCCGCTCGGGATGTAGAACGTCTGGACGACGAAGGTGTTCGTGAACAGCAGGAACACCGCGGCGATGATCAACGCCTCGAGATATTCGCGACCGACCGACCGTTCTTCCGCCATGGCGCGGCTACTGTACTCGAAAGGGACCCGCGCCGCAAAAGATCGCGCGCGCCGCCAATTCTTCTGATGTGCCGGCAAATCCCCGTCCGGCCGCGTTTTCCTCCTCCATCCCCGCTCTCCCCCGCCTGATCCCTTGCCGCCGGCGGCCCTCACCGGCCGCTGGCGGACTCCCATAACTCCCTTTTTCTTCAGCGACTTGAGTCCCGCAAGCCCCCTTGGCAGGGGGCTTGATCTCTTGGGGCCGCGTCAACCCGAGAGGAGGTGGCGATCGAGAGACGCGGACCTGGAAAACCACACGGAAAGGGACTTCGAGAAACCGTCGCAAACCGAACGCTTCGCCAACGAAAGAAAAAGGGAGAAACCCCATGAAGAACGCTCATCGCATTCATCGCGCTCATCGCATCGTGGGCAGCCTGCTGGTCCTCGCCTTCCTCTTCGCCTCCCTCCCCTCCCTGGGCGCGGAGGGCAAGACCGTGGTCAACGTCAACAACGCCAACGCCTCCCAGCTCGCCCTGCTGCCGCGGGTCGGCCCCAGCGTCGCCGAGCGGATCGTCGACTACCGCAAGCAGAACGGCCCGTTCAAGAAACCCGAGGACCTGATGCTGGTGCAGGGGATCGGCGAGAAGACCTTCCAGCTCCTGAAGCCCTACGTGGCCGTCTCGGGCGAGACCACGCTCAAGGACAAGGTGAAGGGGAGCAAGTCGAGCTCCGCCTCGAAGCCCTCCAAGTCCGAAGCCAAATCCGCCGCCAAGAAGGAGTCCCGCTGACGCGCTCCGGCGGGGCGGAGCCTCCGGGCTCCGCCCCGCCGGGCCTCTCGGGAGACACATCATGAGAACCCATGAAAAAGGCTTCCAGCTCGCGGAGCTGGTCGTGTCCCTCGCCGTGCTCGTCCTCATCCTGCTGCTCGGAGCGCCGTCGCTGGTCCAGGCCGCCGGCGACATGCGGCTGCGGCTAGCCGCCTTCGAGCTGGCGGGCGTCCTGCGGCTGGCCCGCGCCTCCGCGGTGCGGCTCGACGCCAACGTGGCGGTGAAATTCCGCACCGAAAAGGACGGCGCGGTCACCTTCACCCTCTATCGCGACGGCGATGGGGACGGCGTGCTCAACAAGGACATCGACGCCGGGGTCGACCGCCCGATCGAGCCGCCGCGCCGGCTCTCCAACCTTGGGAGGGGCGTCGGCTTCGGCTTCCCGCCGGGGCCGGCGGCGGAGGACCCCGGCTCGCCCGGCCACGCGCTGAAGCCGGTCGATCCCATCCGCTTCAACCAGTCCGACCTCGCCTCGTTCAGCGCGCTCGGCACCTCGACGCCCGGCTCGCTCTATCTGACCGACGGCGTGGCGAAGCTGGTGGCCGTGCGCGTGGCCAATCGCGTGGGGAAGGTGCGCATCCTCACCTGGATCCCCGAGCGGCGGATCTGGCGCGATTGACTCGCTCGGAACGAGTGCAGTACCTTGGGTCCATGCGCGCAATCGTCGTCCTCACCACCGTTGGAACCGAAGAGCAGGCCTATCTCATCGCGCGCGAGATCGTCGCGCGGCGCCAGGCCGCGTGCGTCAACGTCGTCCCCGGCATCCGCTCGATCTATCGCTGGAAAGGGAAGATCTGCAAGGACGGCGAGCTGATGCTGATCGTCAAGACC
Organism: Thermoanaerobaculia bacterium; assembly: GCA_025937035.1. Classification (GTDB taxonomy): domain Bacteria; phylum Acidobacteriota; class Thermoanaerobaculia; order Multivoradales; family UBA5704; genus DATARR01. Next base: position 10,653 of record JAICSG010000024.1, read on the forward strand.
CTCGAGAGCGAGCTCGTCGGGGTGCAGGACACCATCCGCGAGCTCCACAGCTACGAGCTCCCTGAGATCCTCTCCTTCAACGTCTCGTACGGCGAGCCGCGCTTCCTGGAGTGGATCGCGGGGAGCGTCGACAAGGACGCCCCCTTCGCGGACGAGGAAGAGGACGAGGACGAGATCGCCTACGCCGCGGTCGATCCCGAGAACGTCTAGACCCCGGCCAGCGCCTGATCCAGATCGGCGATCAGGTCCTCGATGTTCTCGATCCCCACCGAGATCCGCACCATGCCGTCGGTCAGGCCGAGCTCGGCCCGCCGCTCCGGGGGAATCGAGGCGTGGGTCATCGAGGCCGGGTGCGAGATCAGGCTCTCGACGCCCCCCAGGCTCTCGGCGAAGCTCATCACCTGCATGCGGTCGAGCATCGCCTTGGCCGCCTCGAAGCTCCCCATCTCGATGGTGATCATCGAGCCGAAGCCCGAGGCCTGGCGCTTCTGGATCTCGTGACCGGGGTGGTCCGGCAGGCCGGGGTAGAGCACGCGCCTCACCTTGGGGTGGGCCAGCAGGTAGTCGACGATCTTCCGCGCGTTGCTCTCGTGGCGGTCCATGCGGACGACCAGGGTCTTGATCCCCCGCATCACCAGGAAGCAGTCGAACGGCGACAGGATCGCGCCCGACGACTTCTGCACCAGAGCGAACCACTCGGCGTCCTCCGGGCGCGAGGAGATCAGCACGCCGCAGATCGAATCGCTGTGGCCGTTGAGGAACTTGGTCGCCGAATGGACCACATAGTCCGCCCCGAGAGCGAGCGGGCGCTGGAGGTAGGGGGTGAGGAAGGTGTTGTCCACCGCCACGCCGGCGCCGTGGGCGTGGGCGAGCTCGGACACCGCCGCGATGTCGGTGATGTCCATCACCGGGTTCGTGGGGGTCTCGATGTAGACCATCTTCGTCCGGGGGCCGATCGCGGCCTCCACCTCCCCGAGCCTGGTGGTGTCGACCCAGGAGAAGGAGACGCCGTAGCGCTCGAGGATGCGGGTGAAGTAGCGATAGGTGCCGCCGTAGACGTTGCGCGACACCACCACGTGGTCGCCCGCCTGGGCCACGGTCATCAGGCAGGCGATGGCCGCCATGCCGGAGGCGAAGGCGTGGGCCTTGACGCCCCCCTCGAGCACCGCCACCTGCTCCTCCAGGGCCTCGCGGGTGGGGTTCTGGACGCGGGCGTACTCGTAGTGCACCGCCTCGCCCAGGTACTCCTGGACGTACGTGGAGGTCTGGTAGATGGGCACCGCCACCGAGCCCGTGCGGGGGTCGGGATGCTGGCCGGCATGGACGGCGCGGGTGGAAAAGCCAAGATTCTTCGGATCGCCTTTCAAAAGAAATCCCTCGATTCGAGAAATGTTGCAGGGGGAAGGCACGTCGGCACTGAATAAAGCCGCCCTGGATGGGCGGCATTCTATCAGGGGCGGACAGGGCTGAGGGAAGCGCGTTCGCGGGATAAGATACCGCCCCATGAGCGAGCCCCGATCCCCCGACGCTTTCTCCCCGATGCGCTGGGAAGGCCCCGGCCTCCAGCTCCTGGAGCAGACGAAGCTCCCCGCCGAGGAGGTCTGGATCGACTGCGATACCCCCGAGCAGGTGGCGGACGCCATCCGCCGCCTCGCCGTGCGGGGCGCGCCGGCGATCGGCGTCGCGGCGGCCTATGGGCTGGTGCTGGGGATGCGGACCGTGCGCGACCCGGGGCGGCTCCGGGCGCGATTCGAGGAGGTCTCGGAGCTGCTCGGAAGCACCCGGCCGACGGCGGTCAACCTGCGCTGGGCGCTGGGACGGGGCCGCGAGGTCTTCGAGCGGAGCGTCGACCAGGGGCCGGAGGCGGTGACGGCCGCCCTCCTCGCCTGGGCCCGCGAGCTGCACGCCGAGGACGTGCGGATCAACCGCCGGATTGGCGAGCACGGTGCCACCCTCTTCGCGGGAGGCTCGCGCGTGCTCACCCACTGCAACACCGGATCGCTCGCCACAGCCGGCTACGGCACGGCCTTGGGGGTGATCCAGTCCGCCTGGCGGGACGGGAAGGTGGAGAGGGTCTGGGTGGACGAGACCCGGCCACTCTTGCAGGGGGCGCGCCTTACCGCCTGGGAGCTCAAGAAGCTCGGCATCCCCTTCCGGCTGGTGACGGACAACAGCGCGGGCATCCTGATGGCCCGTGGTCTGGTCGACGGCATCGTGGTGGGGGCGGACCGCATCGCCGCCAACGGCGACACCGCCAACAAGATCGGCACCTACACGGTGGCGGTCCTGGCCCACCGCCACGGCGTCCCCTTCTACGTCGCCGCCCCCCTCTCGACGATCGACCGCGCGACCCCCAACGGCGCGGCGATCCCGATCGAGGAGCGCAAGAGCAGCGAGATCACCGAGGTCTTCGGCACCCGCATCGCCCCGGACGAGACCGAGGCGCTCAACTTCGCCTTCGACGTCACCCCGGCCGAATTGATCACAGGGATCATTACCGAGGTGGGCGTGCTGCGGCCGCCGTATGAGCGGAGCATCGCGGGGGCGTTCGGAGAACCTTGAGCGGTGCGCTTATACTAGGAAGCGGAGAATCGACATGCTGGCCAGCATCAAGGAACACATCGACGCGACCCCGGACGTCTGTGGCGGGAAGCCCAGGATCGCGGGGCACCGCATCCGGGTCCAGGATGTCGTCATCTGGCACGAGCAGCAGGGGATGTCGCCGGACGAGATCGTCTCCACTTACTCAGGCATTACCCTGGCCGACGTTCATGCCGCGCTCGCTTACTACTTCGATCACCGGGAGGAGATTCAGCACGACATCGAGGAGGAGAGGCGCTTTGTCGAAGAGGTGCGGCGCAACACGCCGAGCCTGATCGAGCAGAAGCTTCAGCGCCGCCGTGCCGGCTGAGATCCGGTTTCACCTCGACGAGTGTGTGTGGCCGGGGCCGTCGCTGACGGTCTCCGCCGCCGTGGCATCGACGCTACGACGACGCGGGAATCCGGGCTGATCGGCTCGCGCGATCTCGATCAGCTCGCCTTCGCGACCCGGGAGGAGCGCGTCTTGATCACTCAGGACGCGGATTTTCTGCGTCTGGCCCACGAGGGTCGTCCCCATCGCGGAATCGCCTATTACGCTCCCGGGAGCCGCACGATCGGTGATCTGATCTCACGGCTGGTTCTGATGCACGCCGTCCTGAGCGCGGACGAGATGATCGGAACGATCGAATTTCTCTGAATTGGGACTGAGGAAGGAATGGGAAGGTTTGGTGGAGGTGGTGGGAGTCGAACCCACGTCCGAAGAACACGTCTCAGGAGCTTCTACGTGTGTATCCTTCTATCCTAAGTCTCGCCTCCGTGCTCTGGAAGAAGGCCAACCTGGCACGGTAGCCAGCCTTGCTTTATATCAGGATGCGCCGCAAGGCATACACATCCATTGATCCGCTTTAGCGTCGTTCCGGTGAGCGCCGCGAATCAAGGCCCACCATCGGAACGTCACGAGCCTTTTTTAGGCCGCGAGGGCGAAGTTATCGTTCGCAGTTATCTTTTCCAGTGTTACGAGCGGAAAGCTCGACACGCGACCCCTGCTCCGCTTTGTTCCCCGTCGAAACCGGTACACCCCCAGGTTGCCAAAGAACCGTGCTGCTGACATCAGTATAAACCAGGACGTGACGGGGGACATTCCCCCGCGAGGCTTCGCCGTAACCTTGCGGCGGCCCACCTCCGGCCACGACGGCTTTTCTCCCGCTGTGATGGCCTGCCTTCGCGTACGATGCTCCGTCGCAGCCGGAGAACAACCGTCGTACCGGGAGGCGGCTCGCTGTAAGCCCGCAACGGTCCGTCGTAGCCAGAGGCCACCCATCGTACGCGGGGAAAAACCGTCGCGGGTAGAGGCGGATCGTCGTACGCGGAGACAGCTCGTCGCACCGGGAGAAAAACCATCGCAGCCGGAGACGGCTCGTCGTAAGGGTACGACGGAGCGTCGTACGCGGAGGCGGATCGTCGTAGCCGGAGAAAAACCGTCGTACGTGCAGGCAGATCGCCGCAAGCCTACGACGGGCCGTCTTCCCGGGCGGCGACGGCCTCCAGGAACTCGTCGGGACCGTAGGTGCGCAGGCGGGAGATGACCAGGAACCAGCCGGCGAGAGCGACCACGGCGCCGAAGGGGGCCACCTCCAGCAGCTTGGGAAAGAACGGCCAGAGGACCGTAAGCAGCCCCCCCGCCACGGCGAGGAGGAGGACAG
>JAICSG010000504.1 GCA_025937035.1 Thermoanaerobaculia bacterium
CTCCCCGTGCCCGAGCAGGCCCGCCGGCAGGCGCTCTACGCCCGCTATGTGGAGGAGGAGGTCGTCCCCTTCATCCGCAATGCCTGCCAGACGGCGGACATCCGCGTCGCCACCTCGGGAGCCAGCTTCGGCGCCTTCCACGCCGCCAACACCCTGTTCCGGCGGCCGGACCTGTTCGACGCCACCATCGCCATGAGCGGCTTCTACGATCTCGGGCCGGACTATCTGCACGGATACAGCGACGACAACTGCTACTTCAACAACCCGGCCTGGTATCTGCCCAACCTGGAGGGGCACAACCTCCATCTGCTCCAGACGGCGTGCAGGATCCACGTCCTGACCGGCCAGGGGGCCTACGAGGCGCCGCACGCCTCGCGCCAGCTCTCGGAGATCCTCTCCCGCAAGGGCATTCCGTGCTTCCTGGACGTCTGGGGGCACGACGTGGCCCACGACTGGCCCTGGTGGCGGAAGATGCTCCCCTACGCGATCGACCAGATGGGGTGGTGAGCTCCGTGCACCTCTGGCAGGCCGGGCGGGTGAAGGGGAATCCGCGGTTTCCGGCCCCCGGCGTGCAATCCTCCCTCGGTTCGCGATAGACTTGGCCGCCGCGACGCCTTCCGGCGTCGGGACGCTTCCCATGAGCAGATTCTTTTCCCTACTCCATACCGCATGGCGCGGAGCGGCATCTTGAAGGTCGGCACGGCCGACGAGCGGCCGGTCCCCATCGCGGCGCGCGATCTCTGGGAGATGACCAAGCCGGGCATCACCTTGATGGTGGTGCTGACCGCCGGCCTCGGGTTCCTGCTCGGCGAGCAGGGCTCCTTCCCGTTCCTCCTGCTCGTCCATACCCTGCTCGGCACCGGGCTGGTCTCGGCCGGCGCCTCGGTCCTCAACCACGTCCTCGAGCGGGACACCGACGCCCTCATGCAGCGCACGGCCAACCGGCCGCTGCCCACGGGCCGGATGGACCCCGACACCGCCCTTCTCTTCGGCGTGGTGCTGGCGGTGGCCGGTCTCGCCGACCTCGCCTTGGCGGTGAACCTGCTGACCGCCCTGCTCGGCGCCGCGGCGCTCGCCGGCTATGTCTTCGTCTATACACCGCTCAAGCGGATCAGCTCCTTCGCCACGGTGATCGGCGCCATCCCGGGAGCCATCCCGCCGATGATGGGCTGGAGCGCCGTGCGCAACCAGCTCGACGTCGCCGCCTGGGTGCTGTTCGGCATCCTCTTCTTCTGGCAGCTCCCGCACTTCCTCGCCATCGCCTGGCTCTGCCGCGAGGATTACGCCCGCGGCGGCTTCCCCATGCTGCCGGTGCTCGACCCCGAGGGGACCCGCACCGGCCGGCAGGCGATCCTCTACGGCGCGGCGCTGGTGCCGATGTCGCTGCTCCCCTCCCTGCTCGGCCTCATGGGCACCGTCTACTTCGTGGGCGCGCTCGCCTTCGGTCTGGCCTACCTGGGGTTCTCCTTCGGCTTCGCGGCGGTGCGCTCCAACCCCGGCGCGCGCCGGCTGATGCTGGCCTCGCTGCTCTATTTCCCGGCCCTGCTCATGATCATGCTGCTCGACCGGGTGGTCTCCTAGGGAGCGATGGCCGCCCTGCGCCGGGGCCTGATCTGGACCCTTCTGGTAGTCGCCCTGGTGGCGGTGGTGACGGCGACCGCCATCGACCGGCTGCGGCGCCCCGAGCCACCCCCCGTCTTCGACCCAGTGCCCGTCTTCTCCCTGACCAACCGGGATGGCCGCACGGTCCGCCTCCAGGACCTCAAGGGCAAGCCGTGGATCGCCGACTTCATCTTCACCCGCTGCCCGGCCTCCTGCCCGCTGATGACCGCGCGGATGGCCAGGCTCAACCGGGAGCTGCCGGACGATCTCGACGTGCGGCTGGTCTCCTTCTCGGTCGATCCGGAGCACGATACCCCCCAGGTGCTGCAGCGCTACGCCGAGTCGTACAAGGCCCCGGCCCGCTGGCTCTTCCTGACCGGCGGCAAGGACGAGATGTACCGGCTCTCCCGGCAGGGATTCAAGCTGGGCATCGACATCCCTCCGCCGCCGGCCCCCGGCGCTCCGGCGCCCGAGCCCATCCTCCACAGCACCCGCTTCGTGCTGGTGGACGGCCAGGGGCGCATCCGCGGCTACTACGACGGCTTCGACGAGGGCTCGATGAAGAAGCTGGTGCGGGATCTGGAGGCGGTGGAGGGATAGGCCTCCCGGCCCCTCTCCCCCGGTGAGGAGGGAAAAGGGCCGGAAGAGAGGTGGGGCCTAGGTGCTCGCCGGGGCCTCGGCGGGCTCGGCGCGCTTGATCTCGATCGGCTCGTAGACGGGAATCTCGAAGGCCAGCTTCTCGTGACAGAACTGCTTCCAGTCGTCGGTCACGTTGTCGAAGATGATGTTCTGGTCCTTGAAGATGCCGTCGGTGACGACGTAATTCTCCTGGATGTACAGGATCGAGTCGTCGTCGAGCTGGCGGTCGACCTCGACCTCCTTGCCGTCGACCTCCTTCTTCTCCTTGCGCACGTTGGCGGCGTTCTCGCTCCAGCCCGGATACTCCCGGAGCTGCTTCGCCAGATACGCCTTGCAATACTTTCCCATGTCAGCCATGGGGTAAATCCTCCTGCGTCAATATCTTCAGTATGGAGCGATGCTTGCGACAGACCCAAGCCAGACGATGGTACTCCACAGCTAGTAGTGTCAGAAATCCCCAGGGCGGGACACCCCTGATAAACTAGCCGGCCGGCCCCGCTCCGGCGACTTCGAACGACCATGCCCATCCGCTTTGGAATCAATGGCTTCGGCCGCATCGGCCGCGCCCTGCTGCGGGCCGCCCGCGGCCGGGAGGAGATCGAGCTGGCGGCGATCAACGACGTGGTCCCCGCCCACGTGCTGGCACGGCTGCTCGCCCGCGACACGGTCCACGGGCCGTTCCCCGGGGAGGTCCGGCCCATGGAGGGGGGGCTGGAAATCGACGGCCGCTTCGTGCCCGTTTTCCAGCAATCCGACCCTGCTGAGGTGGGCTGGACGGGCGCGGGGGTCTCGGCGGTGGTGGAGTCGACGGGGCGCTTCATCGGGCGGAGCCGCGCCGCGGCCCACCTCCGGGGCACGGTGCGCCGGGTGGTGATCTCGGCCAACGCCGATCCCCACGATCCCGCGGACGTCACCGTGGCGCTGGGGATCAACGAGGACGCCTTCGATCCCGCCCGCCACGCGGTGCTCAGCAACGCCTCGTGCACCACCAACGCCCTGGCGCTGGTGGCAAAGGTGTTGCACGACCGCTTTGGGCTTCGCCGGGCCCTGATGAGCACGGTCCACAGCTACACGGAGAACCAGCGGTTGCTCGACCTGCCCCACCCCGATCCGCGGCGCTCGCGGGCGGCGGCGGTCAACATCATCCCGGCCGCGACCACGGCGGCCGAGGCGCTCGGCCTCCTCCTTCCGGAGCTGACCGGCCGGGTGACCGGCTTCGCCGTGCGGGTGCCGACGCCGGTGGTCGCCATGCTGGACCTGGTGGCCGACCTGGAGCGGGAGCCCCAGACCGAGGAGATCCGGCGGGCCTTCCGCGACGCCGCCGAGGGGGCGCTCTCCGGCTGGCTCGGGGTGACCGAGGAGGAGCTGGTCTCCTCGGACTTCGTCAACGATCCGCGCTCGGCGGTGGCCGATCTGCCGCTCGTCCAGGTGACGGGAAACCTGGCGCGGGTCGTCGCCTGGTACGACAACGAATGGGGTTACGCCCACCGGCTGGCCGATCTGCTGGTGCGCCTGGCCCGGGTGGATTCCGATTCCTAGAGAGGGAGCGATGATGGCAGACCTGCTGACCCTGGACGATCTCGATCTCGAAGCCCTGAACGGCAAGCGCGTCTTCGTGCGCGTCGACTTCAACGTGCCGCTCTCCGAGGACCACAAGGTCCTCGACGCCACCCGGCTGGAGGAGGCGGTCCCCACCATCCGGGAGCTGACCGCCGCCGGCGCCAGGGTGATCCTCGCCTCGCACCTCGGCCGCCCTAGGGGCAAGCGCGATCCGCGCTACACCCTCCATCCGGTGGCGGAAGCCCTGGTGCCACTGCTCGACCAGGCGGTCCGCTTCGCCA